>NZ_FYDU01000009.1:0-267994 GCF_900187575.1 Pseudomonas sp. Irchel 3A5
TGTTCGAAGAGGTTTTTTATGTTGATGCACGCAGATGTCGAGGGTGGCTTTGCTCACATCGATGCCAATGCCAATGCAGGTCATCACGATCTCCGTTAATCTGGGTAGGTCGAGAGTCTCTCCTCACTTGCCCAGCCTTATCTTCGAGTGCAACCTCGGGCAACTGTACGGGCGTGTGTGAGGAGATATCGACGTGGAGACCTTGCTACAGAACGATCGGCTAAATCGAGGAGCGAGCGATCGTCCACGTCGACTCTCGGCACCTAATCTGACAGATTGCTAACAGATAAGGAGCTGCCGAAGGCTGCGATGCGGTGTGTCAGACAAGGTATTCATTGGCTGTGGTGACGTCTCGCGAACAAGTTCGCTCCTACCGGTCCGAGGCGAATCCGCTGCTTTTGATCTGCTTTTGATTTTGATCTAAGGCGCCCCGTTAAACCACGCCGGCCGGAATTCGATATTGTTGTGTGGGGCAAACCGGCAGGGATGCCGGTTTAGCCGCCTCAGGCCATGGATGGCCGGTGGCGGCGGCCCCACGCAGCAATGTCGGATTACGGGTATGCCGAGCGACAGCGAGGCACCCAGTGGTGGGGCAAGAGCCTTTTGCTTACTTTTGGGCCCAAAAGTGAGGCGCCGTAAGGGCGCAACCAATATCAGCCATTACCTCCATAACGGATATGCCCACAAAACCACTACACCAAAAACCAACCAACTACACCCCGCGTGGCAATAAGCCGTGTCTCGGTTAACATGCCGGGCATGAATAGTGCGGTAACCGGACGAACAAGTAGGGACACGGCTATGGCTTTCTCGGGCAGACTTCTGCGCTGCACTGCAATCGCGGCATTCATGTGGGTGAACTGCACAATGGCATCGGCTGCCGATATTTTGCTGACAGCCGCCAGAACCAGCCCTGGCATCCAGAGCTTTGTGACCGAGTTGAGCCAGCGCCGCCCGAACGACCAGATACGCTTTGTCGAAACCGATAAAATGCCGTCCCCCGGCAATATCAGCGAACACACGCGCCTTGTACTGCTCGACACCGCTAGCCTGGACTGGCGACTGAGCGACAGCGCAGGCCCGAGGACGTTGGTACTGCGCGTCAGTCGAATTCAGGCCCATGAGCGACTGGGTGAAAAGCGCCCGCCTACCTTGAGTCTGCTGTGGAGCGATCCGCCGGTGACTCGCCAATTGCTGCTGATCCGGCACCTACTGCCCGAAGCCAGACAGATCGGCGTGTTGTTCAATAATCGAAGCCAGTTCCTGCTCAAAGAGTTGCGCCATGCGGCACTCGCCATGGGGCTGCGAGTCATTTCCCAGCCGTGGACACCCAGCGCGGAAAACCAGTCATTGCAGCGTCTGCTGATCCGCAGTGACGTGTTACTGGGGCTCGATGACCCGGACCTTTACAACGCCAGGACCGCCAAGAACCTGTTGCTCAGCAGCTATGCTCATCAACAGGCGCTATTTGGACCCAACGCCTCCTTTGTCAAAGCGGGTAGCCTCGCCAGCACCTACAGCGATGAAATCGACTGGCTGAACACCCTTGACACTCTGCTCGACAAGGCGCCCGAGCAATGGCCGCGCGCACAATATCCGCGGCACTTCAAAGTCATGAGCAATCCGCGCGTGGCTCAGTCACTGGGCATCATCGCCATCGACGATGCAGCAGTGACCATCAGCCTGAGTCAGGCGGAGCAGCGCCCATGAAGGTTGGCCGACACTGGGACATCAACACCCGGACACAGATGATCAGCCTTGGTCCCGCGTTGCTGCTGACGCTGTTGCTGATCTGCTTCTTTACCTTTGTGCGCATTCAGGATCTGCGTCAGGAACTCAATCACACTGGCCAGTTGATCGCCAACCAGCTGGCGCCCGCGTCGGAATACGGCGTCATCGTTGGCAACGACGAAGTTCTGAAAAGCCTGATGCGCGCGACGCTATCGACGCCTCACGTGCGCTTCATCGAAGTTCAGGACAGCCTTAATAAGGTTCTGGTGTACGTCGAGCAGCCCGGTGGCGCTGATGCGCCCCCCAAACAGGTGGAGATCTTTCAGGCGCCGATTCGCTCGCAGCAGATCAGGCTGGGCAAGGATTTCCTCGGCAACCATGAGGACACTGTCAGCGCCGCTCAGGACTATCTGGGCCGCGTGCTGGTCGGCATGTCCAACGAAGCCTTCAGCGAGCGCCAGCAGGAAATCCTGTTCAAGGCCGGGATTCTTGCGCTGTTTGCATTGCTGTTCACGTTCATTCTCGCAAGACGCCTGGCTTCAAGCCTCTCGCAACCCATCAGTGCAATGGGCGAAGCGGTCAAAGCGATCCAGCAAGGCGATTACCGGACACCGTTGCCCGTACCTGACGACGCGGAACTGGGTGATCTGGCGCGCCATATCAACAATCTTGCGGCAAACCTGGACAAGGCCAGCCGTGAGCAACAGCGCTTCATCGATCAATTGATTCAGGCCCGCGAAGAAGCAGAACGCGCCAACGGCGCAAAGTCGGACTTTCTGGCGATGATGAGTCACGAGCTGCGTACACCCATGAACGGTGTACTGGGCATGCTGCAGTTGATGGAAACAACGCAGATGACTGAAGAGCAGGCCGAATATTCGGCGCTTGCCACCGAATCCACTGAACACCTGCTACGTGTGATCAACGACATCCTGGATTTTTCCCGGTTCGAGCGGCATTCGCTGGAAATGGAAAACATCGCATTCAATGTCGCGGATCTGGTCAGTACCTCCAGTCAGGCCTTCAGCCACGATGCACAGCAACGCAATCTGTCTCTGCAATTGCATATCCAGCCTGGGCTGGATCAGTTGCGGGTCCAGGGCGATCCGACCCGCATCCGGCAGATTCTGGTCAATCTGATCGGCAACGCGCTTAAATTTACCGAACGCGGCAGCGTTGACATTGAAGCTGAGTACGAATCGCTGGATGAGGGGCGTATTTTGTTCGTGTGCCACGTCCGTGATAGCGGAATCGGTATCCATCAGGATCGCCTGGAATCAATGTTCGACGCTTTTCAGCAAGCGGACAGCTCGATCTCCCGACGTTACGGAGGCACAGGGCTGGGCCTGCCCATCGCCCGCACATTGGCCGAACGCATGGGCGGAACGCTACGCGCACAAAGTACAGAGGGATCGGGTTCGCTGTTCAGCCTGGAAATCCCGATGGCCCTTCTGCCCGAAACCATCGATACGCCGGATCGGGCTGAATCCGCAGTCGATACCGATGGTGAGCAACGTAACGTTTTGCTGGTAGAAGATAACGAGGTCAACTGCGCGGTGATTCGCGCCATGCTGCACAATCTGGGTTATCAGGTGGCCGTTGCAAGAGACGGCGCACAGGCAGTGAGCATGGCCGGCAGTGCACCCTATGCAGCGATTTTCATGGATTGCCGACTGCCGGTCATGGACGGCTACGAAGCCACACGCCACATTCGACAATTACCCGGCCTGAGTCAGGTGCCGATTATCGCCCTGACCGCCAATGCATTGCAGGGTGACCGTGACGCCTGTTTACAGGCAGGGATGAGCGACTACCTGGCAAAACCCTTCAAACGTACTGATTTACAGCAGGTTTTGCACAAATGGATTCCCTTTCGGGCAACTGTGACTGGCGATAATTGTTAAATTGCGGCAGTCTTGTCCGCTAAATCGGCCCTGGTGGTCGGCTGGATGGCAAATTTCAGTGCACAAGTGTACTTTCATTTATCTTGTGCTGTGACTTTCACTACAACGCAATAGTCTATGAGTAGGCTGCCGGCAGACCCCTGGCGAGTCAGCCGGCCAGGACTGGCTTGCGGGGCACACGATGCCCCACCCTGCCGCACGAGATTATTGAGGAGCTCGCATGACCAAACAAAACGCCTTTACCCGGGAAGACCTGCTGCGCTGCAGTCGCGGTGAGCTGTTCGGCCCAGGTAACGCGCAACTGCCCGCCCCTAACATGCTGATGGTCGATCGGATCACTCACATCAGCGAAGAGGGTGGCAAGTACGGCAAAGGTGAATTGGTCGCTGAGCTGGATATCAATCCGGACCTGTGGTTCTTCGCCTGCCATTTCGAAGGTGACCCGGTAATGCCGGGCTGCCTGGGCCTTGATGCCATGTGGCAGCTGGTTGGCTTCTTCCTCGGCTGGCAGGGTCTGCCAGGCCGTGGTCGTGCACTGGGTTCGGGCGAAGTAAAGTTCTTCGGCCAGGTTTTGCCGACCGCCAAAAAAGTCACCTATAACATTCAGATCAAACGCGTCCTCAAGGGCAAGCTGAACCTGGCCATCGCTGATGGCTCGGTCACTGTCGACGGTCGCGAGATCTACACCGCCGAAGGCCTTCGCGTCGGCGTCTTCACCTCCACTGACAACTTCTAAGGGTTATCCGCATGCGCCGCGTCGTTATCACTGGTCTGGGCATCGTTTCGTGCCTGGGCAATGACAAAGAGACCGTCTCCGCCAACCTGCGTGCAAGCCGCCCTGGCATCCGTTTCAATCCGGAATATGCCGAAATGGGTCTGCGTAGCCAGGTTTCCGGCTCCATTGACCTCAACCTCGAAGAGCTGATCGATCGCAAGATCTTTCGCTTCGTGGGTCACGCGGCAGCTTATGCCTACCTGGCCATGAAGGACGCGATTACCGACTCGGGCCTCACCGAGGAGCAAGTCTCCAACCCGCGTACCGGCCTGATCGCTGGTAGCGGTGGTGCATCGACCCTGAACCAGATGGAAGCGCTGGATATCCTGCGTGAAAAAGGCGTCAAGCGCGTTGGCCCATACCGCGTTACGCGGACCATGAGCAGCACGGTTTCCGCTTGTCTGGCCACACCCTTCAAGATCAAGGGCCTGAACTACTCCATCGCTTCTGCCTGCGCCACCAGTGCCCACTGCATCGGTACCGCCATGGAACAGATCCAGATGGGTAAGCAGGACATCGTGTTTGCCGGTGGCGGTGAAGAAGAGCATTGGAGCCAGTCGTTCCTGTTCGACGCCATGGGCGCATTGTCCAGCAAGCGCAACGACACTCCAGAACAGGCTTCCCGCGCTTACGACGCTGACCGTGATGGCTTCGTCATCGCAGGCGGTGGCGGTATGGTCGTGGTTGAAGAGCTGGAACACGCTCTGGCCCGCGGTGCCAAGATCTACGCTGAAATCGTGGGCTACGGCGCTACTTCCGATGGCTACGATATGGTCGCGCCGAGCGGCGAAGGTGCAATCCGCTGCATGCAGATGGCACTGTCCACCGTTGAAGGCCCTATCGACTACCTGAACACTCACGGCACTTCGACTCCGGTCGGCGATGCCAAAGAGATGGAAGGCGTGCGTGAAGTGTTCGCAGGCAACGCTCCAGCCATCAGCTCCACCAAGAGCCTGTCGGGTCACTCCCTGGGCGCCGCAGGCGTTCACGAAGCGATCTACTGCATGCTGATGATGGAAGGCAACTTCATCGCAGGTTCGGCCAACATTGACGAACTGGATCCGGTTGTCGCTGACATGCCGATCCTGCTCAAGACCCAGGAAGATGCAAAGATCGACCAGGTCATGAGCAACAGCTTCGGCTTCGGTGGCACCAACGCGACATTGGTCATGAAGCGCTGGCAGGGCAAGTAATTCCGTCCTCGCTGTAGATTCAGCTTCAGTCGTGTAAAAAGGCGCCTTTCGAGGCGCCTTTTTTATGAGCACCGATTTTATAGGCCGAGTAACGGCTATGCGGGTAGGATATTTTCCTTTACCTGCAAGCCGAGGCCGCCATGTCTGTCATCGTCAGCACCGTTAGCCCTGACGGGTTTCGCCACAAAATCGATATCAACCAGCAACACGAAGTGTTTACTGACCTGCCGGTCGAGCTGGGTGGCGAAAACTCTGCGCCCTCCCCTCATGATTATTTCGACGCGGCGCTGGCCTCGTGCAAGACACTGACCGTCAAGCTGTACGCGAAGCAACATGACATCCCCCTGACCGGCATCACCGTCAAGGTCACTCACGATGACAACGAAGAAAGACAAGGCAAGTACCGCCTGAACGTCGAACTCTCCCTTGAAGGGACTCTCAGCGAACAACAGCGCACGGTACTGCACCGCATCGCGGATCGCTGCCCCGTTCACAAGCTGATGACCACCGCCGAGATCAGCATCAACACCCTACTGGTCTGACTGCCGAGAACTGCCTGATGCTTACCATCAAACCCCGCGCCGAATACGTGGAAGGCCAGCCAATCCTGCGCCCCTTGCCTTCGGCCAAATGCCGCAGTGTCGGCCCGTTTGTATTTTTCGATCACATGCTGGAGACGGACTACGCGCCGGGCAACGGCATGGATATTCGCCAGCACCCGCATATTGGCCTGTCGACGCTGACGTACTTGTTCGAGGGCCGTCTTTTGCACAAGGACAGCCTCGGCAGCGACCAGCAAGTCGCCCCCGGAGAGGTCAGCTGGATGACGTCAGGCGCCGCCATCGCCCACATCGAGCGCACGCCCGCCGACCTCATGGCCAGCGGCTCGCGCATGCACGGCTTGCAGGTTTGGCTGGCTTCGCCCAAAAGCCACGAAACAGGCGAAGGCCATTACAGTCATCACCCGGCCAGCAGTCTGCCGGTTGCCGACAACCCTGGTATTCAGATCAGGATGATCGCTGGTACTGGTTTTTGCCTGACCTCGCCGGTCCCGGTGTTGTCACCGACGCTGTATGCCGAACTCCACATGCAAACCGCGACGACCTTGCAGATACCTGACGAACATGAAGAGCGCGCGCTATACGTGATCAGCGGTGAAGCGTCAGTGGATGGCGAACCGCTGGAAGCCAGAACGCTGGTCGTGCTTGAGCAAGGGCAGATGATAAATCTGTGTGCGGAAAGTGAGTGCCACGCGGTACTCATCGGTGGCGCACCACTGGACGGGCCACGACGCATGAACTGGAATTTCGTCGCCAGTGATACGGCGCTGATCGAACGGGCAAGAACCCGCTGGGCGGCCGGAGACTGGCCGACGGTGCCGGGGGAGATTGGCAGGATTGAGTTGCCGTAACACCACGGCAGGAGCGAACTTGTTCGCGAGGTTGGGCCTGCGTATTCAGGAACATCGCCTCGCGAACAAGTTCGCTCCTACCGTTATTCAGTCTCGCGTGTCAGCCTTTGAACACTTCATCCAGCAGGTTATGCATCGACACGAAAGCGCGCTTGGCGGTCTTTTCGTCGTACTGCATCATGCCCGGTGTTTGCGCGTGAGGGTCGGTGAACGAATGCACGGCCCCGCCGTAGCTCAGCAATTGCCAGTCCACACCTGCGGCATTCATTTCAGCTTCGAATGCCGGCAACTGCTCTTTCGGTACCAGTGGATCCGATGCACCGTGCAGCACCAATACCGCACCCTGGATGTTTTTCGCATCAGCCGGGTTCGGTGTGTCCAGCGTGCCATGGAATGACACAGCTGCTTTCAGGTTAGCGCCAGTACGCGCCAGCTCAAGAGAACAGCAACCGCCGAAGCAGAAACCGAAGGTAGCGACTTTATCAGCGTCAACCGGCGCATCAGTCTGGGCCAGCAATTGATCCAGAGCGGCCTGCATGCGCTTGCGCAGCAGTGCACGGTCATCTTTGAGCGGCATCATCGCCGCGCCAGCCTGATCGTTGTTCTGTGGGCGCGTACCTTGACCGTAAAGGTCGGCCAGGAACACTACATAACCCTGTTCTGCGACTGCCTGAGCAATTTTCTCGGCGCCTTCAGTAACACCCATCCAGTTAGGGGCCATCAGCAGACCGGGACGTGACGACGCGTCACCCGAGTCGAATACCAAACGGCTCTCGTAAGGCTGACCGTCGATCTGGTACACCACTGAACGCACAGAAACGTTGCTGCTCATCGTTGACTCCTCAAGTAATGAAAGACAAATGGGTGGAGCACAATCAGAAAACCCGCCGAAGCGGGTTTTCTTTGACTCGGAATATTAAACCGACAACTCGACCAGTAACTTGTTCAGACGGCGCACGTAAGCCGCCGGATCCTTCAAGCTATCACCGGCTGCCAACGCAGCCTGATCGAACAGAATGTGCGACAGGTCGCCAAAGCGCTCTTCACTCTGCTCGGCATCCAGCTTGCCGATCAGCGGATGCGCCGGGTTGAATTCGAAGATCGGCTTGGAATCCGGAACCTTCTGGCCGCTGGCTTCGAGGATCTGACGCATCTGCAAGCCCAGATCAGCCTCGCCGATGGCCAGGATCGCAGGAGAGTCGGTCAGACGATGGGAAACCCGAACTTCGCTGACAGATTCGCCCAGCGCTGCTTTCAGACGCTCGACCAGACCTTCTTTGTCCTTGGCGATTTCTTCCTGGGCTTTCTTGTCCTCTTCGGAATCAAGCTTGCCCAGATCCAGATCACCGCGTGCCACATCAACAAAACCTTTGCCGTCGAAATCGCTGAGGTAGCTCATCAGCCACTCATCGATACGGTCGGTCAGCAGCAACACTTCGATGCCTTTCTTGCGGAAGACTTCAAGGTGCGGGCTGTTCTTGACCTGTGCGTAGGTTTCACCGGTGAGGTAATAAATCTTGTCCTGACCTTCCTTGGCGCGAGCCAGGTATTCGGCCAGAGAAACGACTTGCTCGCCGCCCTCTTCGTGAGTCGAGGCGAACCGCAGCAGACCGGCGATTTTCTCTTTGTTGGCGAAGTCTTCTGCCGGGCCTTCTTTCATGACCTGACCGAAGTTCTTCCAGAAGCCTTTGTATTGCTCAGGCTCGTTTTTCGCCAGTTTTTCCAGCATGTCCAGGACACGCTTGGTCAGCGCCGACTTCATCGAATCGATGATCGGGTCTTTCTGCAGAATTTCACGGGAAACGTTCAGGGACAGGTCATTGGAATCGACCACGCCTTTGACGAAACGCATGTAGAGCGGCAGGAACGACTCAGCCTGATCCATGACGAACACGCGCTGCACATACAGCTTCAGGCCACGGGGCGCTTCACGCTGATACAGGTCGAACGGCGCGCGAGCAGGCACATACAACAGAGAGGTGTATTCCAGCTTGCCTTCGACCTTGTTGTGGCTCCAGCTCAGCGGGTTCTCGAAGTCGTGGGCGACATGCTTGTAGAACTCCTGATATTCCTCGTCCTTCACTTCGGTACGGGAACGGGTCCAGAGCGCGCTGGCACGGTTGACGGTTTCCCACTCAACAGCCGGAGCCTCTTCGCCTTCGGCAGCGGCGGATTCTTTCGGCAGCTCGATCGGCAAGGCGATGTGATCGGAGTATTTCTTGATGATGTTGCGCAGACGGTAGCCGTCCGCAAACTCGTCTTCACCGCTCTTCAGATGCAGGACGATACGAGTACCGCGCTCGGCCTTCTCGACGTTGGCAACTTCAAACTCGCCTTCGCCTTTGGAAGACCAGTGCACGCCTTCGCTGGCAGGTGTGCCAGCACGACGGCTGAATACTTCAACCTGATCGGCAACGATAAAGGCCGAATAGAAGCCCACACCGAACTGACCGATCAGGTGCGAATCTTTTTTCTGATCGCCAGACAGGTTTTTCATGAAATCAGCGGTACCGGACTTGGCGATGGTACCCAGATGGGTGACCACGTCGTCACGGTTCATACCGATGCCGTTGTCTTCCAGCGTGACGGTTTTCGCTTCCTTGTCGAAGCTCACGCGAATTTTCAGCTCCGCGCCGCCTTCAAGCAGGTCCGGCTTGGACAGTGCTTCGAAGCGCAGTTTATCGACGGCGTCAGAGGCGTTAGAGATCAACTCGCGAAGGAAGATTTCCTTGTTGGAATACAGCGAGTGGATCATGAGGTGCAGCAGCTGCTTTACCTCGGTCTGGAAGCCCAGGGTTTCCTTTTGAGTTTCCACACTCATGGTCATCAAACTCCAATCAGATGGCATAAGCCGCCAGACACAAGCCGGAACCGGTGTCTGGCGGCGGGTTGTCATCAAAGTGGGGGCTGGGTCTCGGATTTCAAGGGCCTGCCTGATTCGATCTACAAGTCTTCTATTTTGAAATGCGCTCGCGCTGTGGCAATCAGCTCTACAGCGAGGGTAAGCAGCGATCGCGACATTCGCAATCCGTATCAATGGCGAGCGTGCTCAAACAGAGAACAAGTGTGCGCTTGAGGCACACATGCACAACGCCCGCATTCGGCCCTCCTATGATTTTCTTGGAATAACGCAGCGCCTGCGTGATGCCATTTGCTTCCACACTGAATCATTGCACTGCAGATGTCTGGTAGAGGCCAACGGGGAAAGCCCCCCCCCGACCCGCTCAAACACAAGGCTTTCACTCGCAAAGCGTGCTACCCGTTTTATATTTTTATCTAAAGTTACCCTGATACCGTACAGTCCTTGGATTGTGCGTCTGACATACAAATTCAATTCGCGAAAAAAGAGGTGGAACTTAACTTAACGCGCAAGGCTCTTAGGCTCGTAGATATTCAATAAGGAGAAACACCCCATGCGCAATACTTTAGCTTATGCCTTGATGCTCTCTGCCACCTTGGGCCTTGCCGCTTGCGACAAGAAATCCGAGAACACTCAACAAGATGCGAACAAAGCAGCTCAGGAATCTCAGGAGTCGATGCAAAAGGCTCAGGACAAAGTGAACGACGCGGCCAAAGAAAGTCAGGAAGCCGCTCAGAAGAATGCCGAAGCGGACGCACAGCGCGCTCAGGAAGCTGGCAAGACGACTCAAGATCCAGCGACCACCAAGTAAGCCGAAAAGTTTCCCCGACTTTTCATATAATAAAGCCCGCCATGAGCGGGCTTTATTAGTTACACGTTTAATACACTCGCCTGTCGATATTTTTCCGAACGTTTATCTCATGCCATTAGATCAGGCCAGTGCTTCGTTACGCTTGCCGATAACCCGATCAAAGACAAACGCGACACACAGAACAATGACTGCAGGGATCAGCCAGGCCAGACCTTGCTCACTCAGAGGCAAATTGCTCAAGGCATGAGGCAAGTAATCTGTAAAGCCGGCGCCTTTGACCGCATCAATCAGACCGAACACAAACGCGACCAGCATCACCGGCGCAACCATACGGCCTTGGGAGTACCAGAAGCTTTTGCAGAAACTCAGCGCGACCAGAACAATGCAGGGCGGATAAATAGCCGTCAGTACCGGAATCGAGAACAGAATCAGCTTGGTCAGGCCCAGGTTCGAAACCAGCAACGAGAATGCCGCCAGAATTATCACCAGAGTCTTGTATGACAGCGGCAATACCTTGGCGAAATACTCGGCACAGGCACATGTCAGGCCCACAGCAGTGACCAGACAGGCCAGCGAGATGAGCACCGCGAGGAAGCCACTCCCCAGCGAACCGAAGGTATGTTGCACGTAGGCATGCAGCACAGCCGCGCCATTGCTCGCCCCCGCTGCAACGGCATGACTGCCGGAGCCCAGACGGAACAGACTGATGTAAACCAGAGCCAGTCCGACACCCGCAATCAAACCGGCAATGATCGCGTAACGGGTAATCAACTGCGGCGATTCGACGCCTCTGGAACGAATGGCGTTGACAATGACAATACCGAATACCAGCGCGCCCAAAGTATCCATGGTCAGGTAGCCATTGATAAAGCCCTGGGAAAACGGCGCAGCGACATAAGCTGGCTCAGCAACACCGATATCTCCTGCGGGCAGCGCGAAAGCTGCAATCCCCAGCACCGCCAGTGCGATGATTTTCAGCGGCGCCAGAAAGCGCCCTACTGTGTCCAGCAAACGACCTGGGTAAAAAGACACCCAGAGCACGATCAGGAAGTACACGAGGCTGTAAAGAAACAACGCTGTCGCGCTGTCCCCCGTCAAGGGCGCGAGACCGACTTCGAAAGAGACAGTCGCTGTGCGTGGCGTGGCAAACAGCGGGCCGACGGCAAGATAACAGACAGCCGCGAGGACACTGCCAGCGACCTTCCCAATCGGACTACTCAGCGCATCCATTGCCCCACCGACCTTGGCCAGTGCGATGACGGTGACCACTGGCAGGCCAACCGCAGTAACCAGAAAGCCCAGCGCCGCCATCCACACGTGCGGCCCGGCCTGCAGGCCTACGATGGGCGGGAAGATGATGTTGCCAGCCCCGACGAACAGGGCAAACGTCATGAAACCCAGTGCCAGGATGTCCTGACCTTTCAACACTTTCATTGAGAAAACCACACTTCAGAATCGGAATTGGAGGGCGATTTCCCGTTGAGTGGGGGAAATTCATGCCGGTCCTTTTAGGGCGAGCCGCTGTGCAACGGCTCCTTGTGAGACCCGCGATGCACAAAATGGCGGCTAGCCTACCGAATTTGCGCACTTATTGCACTTGTAAAGGGCAAGAAGGGCGATGAACGCACTGTTTGCGAGCAACCCCTGGGGCGTTACAGACCCATGCGACGTTTGCATAAATTAGCAGGCCGCCGCTCCCTCGCACGGGTATTACTCAGGTGCAACCAGTTGCTCAAGCCGACTTAATCCAGCGTCATATAACTCTCGCTCCTCTGCCCCGATCCCGGAGTATTGCGGCCTGTAATTTTCGTCGTAACACCACGCTTCTTCAGATAAAGCCTCGGCAGGCTGCAACATGATGAGGCTCAACGAAGCTGACAGCTGATCAGGCGGCAATTGATGATGAACATCGCGAAAGGCCCGCATGTGATAGCTCGTACCACGGCTGACCCGGACTGATGATATTTCGCCAAATTCAGGAGCTATACCTGCCACTGACGAGCCCACGCCAGAGATTGAGCGCATGACGGAGCGATAGCCATCCCCACCGTAGCCTGTGACGAATAACTCGAAATCATGGCTATGAATAAGCCCATAAATAAAGGTATCTGCTTCCTCTTGCGAATCAGCGGGCAGCCAAATAAGCAAACGGACGATGAACCGGTCGCACTCATACAACGTGAATGCATAGGAGTTGTAGAGAGTATCGCTCTGTGAGCGAGGCCCCTCTTGAATCCATTTCAAAAGATGATCACTCAGCAGCTCGCGATCTTCGGCCAATGCTTCAAGCGCTGCGACAATAGAGGCACTGTCTGTCTCGGCATTGCATAGATCAATATAGTTAATGAACTCCGGCAAATTCATCTACCAATCTCCCCACCGCGCTCAAGCGTCGCATTGATTACAGGGCAATTCAAACTCTTCAACAAAGGCACAAATCGAGTAGCGACAGATGGATCGCGATCCAACAAAACTTTAAATGCCGCCCATTTGACTTCAGGATGTGGGTGAGACATCAACTCAACTGCGACGCGGCCGGTCTTCGGATCGTCAACGGCGATCATAGCCTCCAATCCAACAAGAAAACGCTGCACTCCCGGGTCTGCTGGTAACCATGAGTGCCTGCTTAACGTCCGGGCACAATAGACGTTTATATCCTTGGAAGCGTCAGGAATGTTAATCGCCAGTATGCATTTGGGCGGTATATTCTGCGCCTCAGCGGAGTACAACTCATTATCTCCGTCAAATAGTCGGGGTCTATGCCCATCGACGACAAGGAGCTTTCCCACGCTTAATCCGATGTCATTGATAACGTGACGGGTAACGCTGTACGAATACCCTGCCACGGAGAACAAAATCGTACTGCCAGGCACAGCGTAAAGCGAGCCTGCAGGTTTGCTCAAGGCTGGAAACCGAAATTCGATATTGCCATATGGATTCGCATAGAGCACGACACTGCCCGCTTGACAGTTGACTGACGCCATCAATGTGGCCACAAGTTGGCTGGAGCTTAACGATTCATCTCTGTCTCGACATCCCGATATCAGTGAGCGCACGACGTCTGTCATGTCAGTAGCCCTGACTAATCTCAAAACGTCAGATGGCGCTAAACCCTCGGCAAGAAAACGACTTGGCATACTCACTCCACAACTCATCCATGAATCTGCCTCAGCATTAGCAACCATGTCGAGGCAGGTATCGCAGCCTTGGAATAACATTCACTCATACATTAAAAAAATCTTCATGAGCAAATGCACTCAGCTAAACGCAGGTTACACAGAGTCAGCTTCACCGATATCAATCCCATTCGAAGAAACCTGGCAATCTATGACTTCACGCACGCCCGCAACGTTAAATCGAAAACCAGGAATAGTGCAGGGAATCGAAAGAACTTTTATTGATGCCCCCGTGTGGCCATTTACGAATCGCCGATCAATACGTGCCATCCTTGCATCTTGTAAAACTTGATTTTTGACTGACATTAAAATCTCTCACTCAAGTTAATATTGCAACTGCTTCAATACCCCTGTAGCGAAGCCTGCAACTCAAATATACGCTCAAGTAAAAATAACGACACTGCACAACCAATACAAAGAAAAACAGCAAGTAAGTAAAAAACACAAAGGCCACCCGAAGGTGGCCTTTGTGAAGTCGGTCAATCAAATAAGCATCCGCTTATTTTTTGACTTCCCAACCCGTCAGCTCAGCCAAAGCCTTGCCGATGTCTGCCAGCGAACGCACGGTTTTCACGCCTGCGTCTTGCAGCGCAGCGAATTTCTCGTCTGCAGTGCCTTTGCCGCCAGAGATGATTGCGCCAGCATGGCCCATGCGCTTGCCCGGAGGAGCAGTCACACCAGCGATGTAGGAAACAACCGGCTTGGTCACGTGTGCCTTGATGTAGGCAGCCGCTTCTTCTTCAGCCGAACCGCCGATCTCACCGATCATCACGATCGCTTCGGTCTTCGGGTCTTCCTGGAACAATTTCAGGATGTCGATGAAGTTGGAGCCCGGGATCGGGTCACCACCGATACCAACGCAAGTCGACTGACCGAAACCGGCGTCAGTTGTCTGCTTCACAGCTTCGTAAGTCAGGGTGCCGGAACGCGACACAATGCCTACTTTGCCTGGCAAGTGAATGTGACCTGGCATGATGCCGATCTTGCACTCGCCCGGAGTGATAACGCCTGGGCAGTTAGGACCGATCAGGACCACACCCAGCTCGTCACACTTAACCTTGGCTTCCAGCATGTCGATGGTCGGTATGCCTTCGGTGATGCAGACGATCAGCTTGATGCCGCCGAACGCTGCTTCAAGGATGGAGTCCTTGCAGAACGGTGCTGGAACGTAGATGACCGAAGCGGTTGCGCCGGTTTTATCGACTGCTTCTTGCACAGTGTTGAACACTGGCAGGTTCAGGTGAGTGGTGCCACCTTTGCCTGGAGTCACGCCGCCAACCATTTTGGTGCCGTAGGCAATGGCTTGTTCGGAGTGGAAAGTACCCTGCGAACCGGTGAAGCCCTGGCAGATTACTTTGGTGTCTTTATTGATCAGGACGCTCATTACTTGCCCTCCGCAGCTTTGACAACTTGTTGAGCAGCGTCGGTCAGGCTGGTAGCCGCGATGATGTTCAAACCGCTTTCTGCCAGTACTTTAGCGCCCAGTTCAGCGTTGTTACCTTCAAGGCGAACAACAACCGGGATTTTAACGCCGACTTCTTTCACTGCACCGATGATGCCTTCGGCAATCATGTCGCAACGAACGATGCCGCCGAAGATGTTGACCAGAACTGCAGCGACGTTGGTGTCGGACAGAATGATCTTGAACGCTTCGGTAACGCGTTCCTTGGTTGCACCACCGCCTACGTCGAGGAAGTTGGCTGGCTTGCCGCCATGCAGGTTGACGATGTCCATGGTACCCATGGCCAGGCCAGCACCGTTGACCATGCAGCCAATGTTACCTTCCAGCGCGACGTAGTTCAGTTCGAACTTGGCGGCGTGAGCTTCGCGCGGATCGTCTTGCGACGGATCGTGGAAAGCCTTCAGCTTGGGCTGACGGTACATGGCGTTGGCGTCGATGTTGATCTTGGCGTCGAGGCAGTGCAGATCGCCGTCAGCCTTGATAACCAGCGGGTTCACTTCCAGCAGGGCCAGGTCGTGGTCCTGGAACAGCTTGGCCAGACCGGTGAAGATCTTGGCGAACTGGGAAACCTGCTTGCCTTCCAGACCCAGCTGGAATGCCAGATCGCGACCCTGGAATGGCTGAGCGCCAACCAGTGGATCGATCGTGGCCTTGAGGATTTTCTCAGGAGTGTCGTGAGCGATCTTCTCGATGTCCACGCCACCTTCGGTGGAAGCCATGAACACGATACGACGGCTGGAACGATCCACTACAGCGCCCAGATACAGCTCTTTAGCGATGTCGGTGCAGGACTCAACCAGGATCTTGGTCACTGGCTGACCGTTAGCGTCAGTCTGGTAAGTTACCAGACGCTTGCCCAACCATTGCTGGGCGAACGCTGCAGCGTCTTCTTTGCTGCGAACCAGCTTTACGCCGCCCGCTTTACCGCGACCACCAGCGTGAACCTGGGCTTTGACGACCCATTCAGTCCCGCCAATTTTATCGCAAGCTTCTGCTGCTGCTTCCGGGGTGTCTACTGCGTAGCCTTTGGATACTGGCAGACCGTACTCAGCGAACAGCTGCTTACCCTGATACTCGTGAAGATTCATGCTTATTACCGTCTTCGTTAGGTACTGCGCATTCGGTGCTGCACGTCTGGCGTGCCGCACCACCTGTGACCGATACCCCGGGCAATCCCTTCAGGAAGAGTCCGGAGGTCGAGTCCGGCGGACATTCCGCGGTGAGTCTTGCTCGCAAGGCTCACGACGGGCAGTCCGTCGTGGTTTCTCTTGTTGTCTTAACGCTTTTTGCGGTTCTGGATGTGGATGGCACCGCCATTCACGGCCAGAGCAGCTTCATGCAATGCTTCGGAAAGCGTCGGATGGGAGAAGACCATCATGCCGATATCTTCGGCACTGCTGCCGAATTCCATCGCGATCGCGCCCTGCTGTACCAGCTCGGCAGCGCTAGGACCAATAACGTGAACACCCAGAACACGGTCAGTCTTGGCATCGGCAATGATCTTGACGAAGCCGCCCGTGTCGTTGGCTGCCATGGCACGGCCGCTGGCTGCGAACGGGAAAGTGCCGACGCTAACTTCAACGCCTTCAGTCTTCAAGGTCTGCTCGGTCTTACCAACCCACGCGATTTCCGGGTGGGTGTAGATTACCGAAGGAATCAGATTGTAGTTCATCTGAGCCTTGTGGCCCTTGATGCGCTCGACAACCATGATGCCTTCTTCAGAAGCCTTGTGGGCCAGCATCAGACCACGAACCACGTCGCCGATGGCGTAAACGCCAGGAACGCTGGTGGTGCAGTAGTCATCAACGTAGATGAAACCGCGCTCATCCAGGTCCACACCGCTGTCGGAGGCCAGCAGATCAGTTGTCACAGGACGACGACCAACGGCTACGATCAGGCGGTCGAAGGTGATCGACTGCTCGCCGGCGGCGTCGGTGTAGCTGACCACAACTTCTTCGCCGTTGACCTTGGAACCGGTCACGCGCGCACCGAGCTTGATGTCCAGACCTTGCTTGGTGAAGGTTTTCAGGGCTTCTTTGGAAACGGCTTCGTCAGCAGCAGGAATGAATTTATCCAGCGCTTCCAGAACAGTAACCTGAGCACCCAGACGAGCCCATACCGAACCCAGTTCCAGGCCGATCACGCCAGCGCCGATCACGCCCAGACGTTGTGGAACCTGCTGGAATTCCAGAGCGCCAGTCGAATCAACGATGACTTTCTGATCGACCGGAGCCGGTGGAATGTCAATCGGACGCGAACCGGAAGCCAGGATTACATGGTCAGCTTCGATGATTTCAACAGTGCCATCAGCAGCCGTCAGCTCGACTTTCTTGCCGGCCAGCAGTTTGCCGTGGCCTTGCAGAGTGGTCACGCCATTGGCTTTGAACAGGCTGGCAACGCCGCCGGTCAGGCCTTTGACGATGTTGGCTTTGCGACCGACCATGGCTGGTACGTCCATGCTGACTTCAGAAGTCGAGATACCATGGATCGAGAAGCCATTTTTGGCTTCATAAAATTTCCAGGAGCTGTCCAGCAGCGCCTTGGACGGAATGCAGCCCACGTTCAGGCAAGTACCGCCGAGGGCCAGCTTGCCCTCCTTGTCCTGATACTTCTCGATGCAGGCAGTCTTGAGACCAAGTTGCGCAGCCTTGATGGCGGCAACATAACCGCCAGGGCCTGCGCCAATCACTACCACGTCGAATTTCTGGGACATAACAAAGAGTTCCTCTTTAGCTGCGAGCTTTAAGCTACAAGCTGCAAGCTGGCCTGTGATGTATTACAGACGTGCGTTGCAACCTGTTCATTAGATGTAATTTGCAAAACCCGAGCTCCAGCCCACGCTGCTTTTCTCTTGCAGCTTGCGGCTTGCAGCTCGGGGCTGCCTCATCAGATATCCAGCAGCAGACGAGCCGGGTCTTCCAGCAGGTTCTTGATGGTCACCAGGAACGTCACGGCTTCTTTACCATCGATCAAACGGTGATCGTAGGACAGAGCCAGGTACATCATCGGGCGGATCACAACCTGACCATTGACCGCCATCGGGCGCTGGATAATGTTGTGCATGCCCAGGATGGCCGCTTGCGGCGGGTTAACGATTGGTGTCGACATCATCGAACCGAAAGTACCACCGTTGGTGATGGTGAAGGTACCGCCAGTCATTTCGTCGATGGACAGTTTGCCGTCACGGGCTTTCTTGCCGAAGGTAGCGATGCCGCCTTCGATTTCAGCCAGGCTCATCTGCTCTGCGTTACGCAGAACCGGAACTACCAGACCACGGTCGCTGGACACAGCAACACCGACGTCGGCATAGCCGTGATAAACGATGTCGGAACCGTCGATCGATGCGTTGACTGCCGGGAAGCGTTTCAGCGCTTCGGTAGTAGCCTTGACGAAGAACGACATGAAGCCCAGACGTACGCCGTTGTTGGACTTCTCGAACAGGTCCTTGTACTTCGAACGCAGCGCCATGACTTCGGTCATGTCGACTTCGTTGAACGTGGTCAGCATCGCCATGTTCGATTGAGCTTCAACCAGACGCTTTGCAACGGTGGCACGTACACGAGTCATCGGTACGCGCTTCTCGGTGCGGTCGCCAGCAGCGACGACTGGAGCAGCGGCAGCGGCTGGCTTGGCGGCCGGTGCAGCAGCAGGCGCGGATTTCTTCGCTTCGACAGCAGCCACCACGTCTTCCTTGGTGACGCGGCCATCTTTACCAGTGCCTTTGACGCTGGCCAGGTTGATGCCGTTTTCTTCAGCCAGTTTGCGAGCAGCAGGGGCAGCAACCGAATCTTCGTCGCCGGCAGCGGCTGGAGCAGCAGCTGGAGCGGTCGCCGGAGCAGCCGCTTGAGCCGGGGCAGCAGCAGGTGCGGCTGCGGCAGCCGGAGCGGCAGAAGCGGTAGCACCACCATCCAGCGTTGCGATCAGTTCGTTGGAGAGGACGATTTCGCCCTCGCCTTTCACGATCGATGCCAGTACGCCGTCAGCCTCAGCCAGTACTTCGAGGACAACCTTGTCAGTCTCGATGTCGACCAGCAGCTCGTCACGTTTTACCGCCTCGCCCGGTTGTTTGTGCCACTTGGAAATGGTGCCGTCGGCAACTGATTCCGGGAAAGAGGGGGCTTTGATCTCGATAGCCATTATCTGTAATTCCTTAATTCGGTTTCTAATGCGCGAAGGCGTTAAACAGTGAAGGCATCTTGCAGCAGTTTTTCCTGCTGCTCGGCGTGCATCGAAGCGTAACCACATGCAGGCGCTGCAGAGGCGTCACGACCCGCATACTCGAGGACGAGGTTGCGGTTGTGATTGCCAACGCTGCGACGCAGGTGATGCTGGCTGCTGTACCAGGCACCCTGGTTCATCGGCTCTTCCTGGCACCACACTACATTCTGCAGATTGGTGTAAGGCGCAATCGCCTCCATCAGGTCGTCTTCCGGGAACGGGTACAGCTGCTCGATACGCACAATGGCGATATCTTCACGGCCTTCGGCACGGCGTTTTTCCAGCAGGTCGTAGTAAACCTTGCCGCCGCACAGCACCAGACGCGTCACCTTGGCGGCATCGAGGGTATCGATTTCCGGGATGACAGTCTGGAACGAACCTTCGGCGAGATCTTCCAGGGTAGAAACGGCCAGCTTGTGACGCAGCAACGACTTCGGTGTCAGCACGATCAGCGGCTTGCGCAGCGGACGGATGACCTGACGACGCAGCAAGTGGTAGATCTGCGCTGGCGTAGTCGGTACACACACCTGAATGTTGTGTTCGGCACAACCTTGCAGATAACGCTCAAGACGTGCCGACGAGTGCTCCGGCCCCTGCCCTTCATAACCGTGAGGCAACAGCATGGTCAGACCGCACAGACGGCCCCACTTGTGCTCACCGCTGGTGATGAACTGGTCGATGACCACTTGCGCACCGTTGGCGAAGTCGCCGAACTGGGCTTCCCAGATAACCAGCGCATCTGGCTGAGTCGTCGAGTAGCCGTATTCGAAGGCCAATACGGCTTCTTCCGAAAGGAAGGAGTCATACAGATCGAAACGTGGCTGACCGGCATACAGATTCTGCAGCGGAATGTAGGTACCGGCATCTTTCTGGTTGTGCAGCACAGCGTGACGGTGCGAGAACGTACCGCGGCCGATGTCCTGACCCGTCATGCGAATCGGGTGACCTTCGAACGCCAGAGTCGCGTACGCCATGGTTTCGGCGTAACCCCAGTTGATCGGCAGGCCACCGGCTTGCATCTTCTGACGGTCTTCGTAGATCTTCTGCACTTGACGCTGAACCACGAAACCTTCTGGCAGCTCCATCAGCTTGGCCGACAGTTCCTGCAGGGTCTTGAGGTCAAAACGGGTGTCGTGACGCGCAGTCCAGGCGTGGCCCAGATACGGACGCCAGTCCACGAACAGCTCTTTGTTTGGCTCTTTGACCAGACTTTTTACAACATGCAGACCGTTGTCCAGCGCGTTGCGGTAGTCGTCGATCTTGGCCTGTACACGAGCCTCGTCCAGAACGCCGGCCTTAATCAGGCTTTCGGCATACAGCTCACGCGTGGTGCGCTGCTTGGTGATCTGCTGGTACATCAGAGGCTGGGTGCCACTTGGTTCATCCGCTTCGTTGTGGCCGCGACGACGGTAGCAGACCAGATCGATAACCACGTCACGCTTGAACTGCATGCGGTAGTCGATGGCAAGCTGGGTCACGAATACAACGGCTTCAGGGTCATCGCCATTTACATGGAGAATCGGTGCCTGAATCATCTTGGCAACGTCGGTGGCGTACTCGGTAGAGCGCGAGTCCAGCGGGTTGCTGATGGTGAAACCTACCTGGTTGTTGATGACGATGTGGATCGTACCGCCCGTCTTGAAGCCGCGAGTCTGCGACATCTGGAAGGTTTCCATTACCACGCCTTGCCCTGCGAAAGCAGCATCACCGTGGAGGGAAATTGGCAGAACCTTGTCCCCGTTTGGATCGTTACGACGATCCTGACGAGCGCGAACCGAACCTTCGACCACCGGAGAAACGATCTCCAGGTGAGACGGGTTGAACGCCATGGCGAGGTGAACTTCGCCGCCAGTGGTCATCACGTTCGAGGAGAAGCCCTGGTGATATTTAACGTCACCGGAACCCAGCTCGACTTTTTTCTTGCCTTCAAACTCGTCGAACAGCTCGCGCGGGTTCTTGCCGAAGGTGTTGACCAGCACGTTCAGACGGCCCCGGTGGGCCATGCCGATAACGATTTCCTTGGTACCGTACGAACCGGAACGCTGGATCAGTTCGTCCAGCATCGGAATCAGGCTTTCACCACCTTCCAGACCGAAGCGCTTGGTGCCTGGGTATTTGGTGCCCAGATATTTCTCAAGACCCTCTGCCGCGGTAACGCGCTCGAGCAAATGGCTCTGGATTTCGGCAGAGAACGCAGGACGGCCACGAACACTTTCAAGACGCTGCATGAACCAGTTGCGCTGCTCGGAATCCACGATATGAGTGAATTCGGCGCCAATGGTGCGGCAATATGTCTTATGTAGGGCGTCCTGGATTTCGCGTAGGCTCGCTTCCTCTTTGCCAATGAACAAGTCACCGGCACGGAAAGTGGTATCCAGGTCAGCGTTGGTCAACCCGTAGTGATTGATCGACAGGTCAGCTGGCGCCGTACGTTGCCACAGCCCCAGCGGGTCGAGCTGGGCTGCCTGATGGCCGCGCATACGGTAAGCCTGGATGAGCCGCAATACTTCGACCTGCTTCTTTTCATGCTCGCTGCTCACGCTTCCGGCAGATACCGGTTGGGCGCGGCGCTGGTTTTTCGCCAGCAACACGAAATGATCGCGAATCGTCGAGTGCGATACATCGGTGGCAGAGTTGCCGTCAGCGGGCAACTTCTGAAAGTAGGTGCGCCATTCCTCTGGCACAGCGTTAGGGTCGTGCAGGTAGAGCTCATAGAGCTCTTCCACATAGGCAGCGTTACCACCGGAAAGGTGGGCACTGTTCCACATGCGCTGCATCACGCTTTCTTGCATGCTTGGTCACCCTCGGTAAGGGGACACCACCGGCGAAGACACCACAGCAAACCTGAGATAGTCATGTGCAGCGACTGTATCAAGCCACTTAGGATCACGCAGATAGTCCGGGTACCAGCCCGGATGCCCCTGCTGGTCTTATTTCTTCAAAATAAGAGCCGCAGCATTACTCGCTGCTGCTCAGGTTAAAACTACGGCGCCGGTTGAAGCCTGCGCCGCAGCGGTTACGGGTATTACGGCATTACGATGTAACAGTCAAATCAGACGCCGTTTTGCAGAAGCATGTTGCGCACGTGACCGATAGCCTTGGTTGGGTTAAGGCCCTTCGGACAAACGTTGACGCAGTTCATGATCCCGCGGCAGCGGAATACGCTGAACGGGTCATCCAGCGAAGCCAGACGCTCGGCGGTCTTGTTGTCACGGCTGTCAGCCAGGAAACGATAGGCTTGCAGCAGTGCAGCTGGACCGAGGAACTTGTCCGGGTTCCACCAGAAGGACGGGCAGGAAGTCGAGCAGCAAGCGCACAGAATGCACTCGTACAGACCATCCAGCTTCTCACGCTCTTCAGGAGTCTGAAGTCGTTCGATGGCCGGAGCCGGAGTATCGTTCAACAGATATGGCTTAACCTTCTCGTACTGCTTGTAGAAGATGCTCATATCAACAACCAGGTCACGTATCACAGGCAAACCAGGCAGTGGACGCACCACCAGCTTGTTGCCCTTGACCACGGCCGACAGCGGCGTGATGCACGCCAGGCCGTTCTTGCCATTGATATTCATACCGTCGGAGCCGCAAACACCTTCGCGGCACGAACGACGGTAGGAGAAACCTTCATCCTGTTCCTTGATCAGGGCAAGCACGTCCAGGACCATGATGTCCTTGCCGTCTGTATTGACCTGAAACTCCTGCATGAACGGCGCGGCGTCCTGATCAGGGTTGTAGCGATAAACACTGACTTGCAACATATCGGTCACCCTTAATAAGTCCGAATCTTAGGTTCAAAAGTCGGAACAGTTTTTGGCGAGAAGTTCACGGCACGTTTGGTCACGCGCTTATCACCCGGGAAGTACAGGGTGTGGCACAGCCAGTTTTCGTCGTCGCGATCTTCAAAGTCTTCACGGGCGTGAGCGCCGCGGGACTCTTTACGATGTTCTGCGGCAATCGCGGTAGCTTCAGCGACTTCCAGCAGGTTTTGCAATTCAAGCGCTTCGATACGAGCCGTGTTGAACGCCTGGCTCTTATCGTTGATCTTGACGTTGGCGATGCGCTCACGCAGACCCGCCAGCTGAGCAATACCTTTCTGCATGTATTCGCCGGTACGGAATACACCGAAGTAGTTCTGCATGCAGCTCTGCAGCTCTTTACGCAGGGAAGCGACGTCTTCGCCTTCTGTACGGTTGTTCAGGCCACTGAGACGCGCCAGAGCGGCATCGATGTCAGTTTCCGAAGCGCGACGGTAATCAACGCCTTCGTTAAGAGCCTGCTCAAGGTGCAGACCGGCAGCACGACCGAACACCACCAGGTCGAGCAACGAGTTGCCACCCAGACGGTTGGCACCGTGGACCGATACGCAAGCCACTTCACCCACAGCGAACAGACCTGGAATGATCTGATCGACGCCGGCAGCGTCCTGAGTGATCGCCTGACCATGAATGTTGGTGGCAACGCCGCCCATCATGTAGTGGCAGGTTGGAACAACCGGGATCGGAGCAACGGCTGGATCGACGTGCGCGAAGGTCTTGGACAATTCCATGATCCCTGGCAGACGGCTGTGCAGCACTTCTTCACCCAGGTGATCAAGTTTGAGCATGACGTGATCGCCATCAGGACCACAGCCGTTACCGGCAATGATTTCCTTGACCATGGAACGGGCAACAACGTCACGACCCGCAAGGTCCTTGGCGTTGGGCGCATAACGCTCCATGAAACGCTCGCCGTGCTTGTTGATCAGGTATCCACCTTCACCACGGCAACCCTCTGTTACCAGTACACCTGCACCGGCAATACCGGTCGGGTGGAACTGCCACATCTCGATGTCCTGAACCGGCACACCGGCACGCAGCGCCATGCCCACACCGTCACCGGTATTGATCAGAGCGTTGGTGGTGGAGGAGTAGATGCGACCGGCACCACCTGTAGCCAGTACAGTCGCGTTGGAGCGAATGTAGGAGGTTTCACCAGTTTCGATGCAGATGGCGATGATGCCGACGAAAGCGCCATCCTGGTTCTTGACCAGATCGACTGCGTAGTATTCGTTGAGGAATACAGTGCCTGCCTTCAGGTTGGCCTGATACAGGGTGTGCAGCAGTGCGTGACCGGTTCGGTCGGCAGCAGCACAGGTACGTGCAGCCTGACCACCCTTGCCGAAGTCTTTCGACTGGCCACCGAACGGACGCTGATAGATGCGACCCTGTTCGGTACGGGAGAACGGCAGACCCATGTGCTCGAGCTCGAAAACGGCTTCCGGACCTACGGAACACATGTATTCGATAGCGTCCTGGTCACCGATATAGTCGGAGCCCTTGACGGTGTCGTACATGTGCCAGCGCCAGTCATCGTTCGGATCGGCAGAAGCAATGGCGCAAGTAATGCCGCCTTGAGCGGAAACGGTGTGGGAGCGCGTCGGGAAAACCTTGGTGACTACGGCGGTCTTGTGGCCGCCCTGAGCCAGCTGCAAGGCAGCGCGCATGCCTGCACCGCCGCCACCAATAATGATGGCGTCGAATGAAAGTGTATTTATGTTAGCCATGACTCAGATACCCCAAAGAATCTGCACACCCCAGACGAAGTACGCGAACATCGCAACGCCGCAGAACGCCTGGAAAAGGAAACGCACAGTCGTCGCCGACTTGCCCAGCGCCATCGGCGTCAGGTAGTCAGTCGCGATGGTCCACATGCCGACCCAGGCGTGAGCGCCCAGGGCAACCAGAGCCAGCAGACTGAAGATGCGCATCCAGTTGTTTGAGAACAGTGCATGCCAGTGGGAGTAGTCGAGACCCGGGTGGGCGACGATGTATCCGATCAGGAAAATGAAATAAGCCGCGAGCACGACCGCAGATACGCGCTGCGCCATCCAGTCATAGAGGCCCGAACGCGACAGGTTAGTGACGTTGGTTACCATATCCATACTCCCGCCAGAACGATTACCACCACGGATACGGCGATAACGATTTTGGAGCCCAGCTTGCCGCCTTCCAGCGTCTCGCCAATGCCCGCGTCCATGATCAGGTGGCGGATGCCCGCTACCAGGTGATAAAGCAGGGCGGACAGCAGAGCCCAGATCACAAGCTTGGCCAGCGGACTGGTCAGATACGCTTTAACTTCACCGAACCCTTCTTCGGAACTCAGCGACTTGTCCAATGCATAGAGCATGATGACGAGGCCGACAAAGAGAATGACTCCGGAGACACGGTGAAGAATGGACGTGTAAGCAGTGACTGGGAGTTTGATGGTCCTTAGGTCTAGGTTTACAGGTCGTTGGCTTTTCACGGCTTTATTTCACACTTGAAGAGCCCCTAACTATCAGGGCAAATTATTGGGAAGTGCACTGGTCAGGTACCCACCACCCAGGGAGTGACGACCTCCGGTATACAGGCCCTAAAGCCCCTGGCGGTCGGACGCCGAGTATAGACAGTTAGGTTACTAATGACAACGCAGAGAGGCCCCTCAAATCGGTGATTGCGCTGGCCGGATAAAAAGCGTAAGTGACAGAATGTCGCAGGGCAAATCAAGCCTGAAAGCCTTCTGGAACACGACTTTAGGCAAATTGACTTTAGATTTTATCTAACTATAGTGGTGCGGGCCCTGCGTGGGGGGCCGTCTGATGATTTGAAGCATAAACAGGAGGCCACATGGCTGATAATAAAGCGCAGTTGATCATCGAGGGCGCAGCCCCCGTCGAGCTGCCCATTCTCACCGGCACCGTAGGCCCCGACGTGATCGACGTACGCGGTCTTACCGCCACCGGCCGCTTCACATTCGACCCAGGCTTCATGTCGACCGCCTCTTGCGAGTCGAAGATCACCTACATTGATGGTGACAACGGGATCCTGCTGCACCGCGGCTATCCGATCGAACAGTTGGCCGAGCAGTCGGACTACCTGGAAACCTGCTATCTACTGCTGAACGGCGAACTGCCAACCGCCGAACAGAAAGCCCAGTTCGTTGTTGTCGTGAAAAACCACACCATGGTTCACGAGCAGCTCAAGACTTTCTTCAACGGCTTCCGCCGCGACGCTCACCCGATGGCGGTGATGTGTGGCGTGGTGGGTGCACTCTCCGCGTTCTATCACGACTCTCTGGACATCAATAATCCGCAGCATCGTGAAATTTCGGCCATCCGTCTGGTTGCCAAGATGCCGACTCTGGCGGCGATGGTTTACAAGTACTCCATGGGCCAACCCATGATGTATCCGCGCAACGACCTGAGCTACGCAGAGAACTTCCTGCACATGATGTTCAACACGCCGTGCGAGATCAAACCGATCAGCCCGGTGCTGGCCAAGGCCATGGACAAGATTTTCATCCTGCACGCCGATCACGAACAGAACGCCTCGACGTCCACTGTACGTATGGCGGGCTCTTCGGGTGCCAACCCGTTCGCCTGCATCGCAGCCGGTATTGCCGCGCTCTGGGGCCCGGCGCACGGCGGCGCGAACGAAGCCGTGTTGTCCATGCTCGATGAAATTGGTGACGTATCGAACATCGACAAGTTCATCGCCAAGGCCAAGGACAAGAACGATCCGTTCAAGCTCATGGGCTTCGGTCACCGGGTTTACAAGAACCGCGACCCGCGCGCTACCGTGATGAAGCAGACCTGCGACGAAGTCCTCAAGGAGCTGGGCATCACCAATGACCCACAACTTGAGCTGGCCATGCGCCTGGAAGAGATCGCCCTGACCGATCCTTACTTCATCGAGCGCTCGTTGTACCCGAACGTCGACTTCTATTCGGGCATCATCCTCAAGGCAATCGGCATCCCGACCAGCATGTTCACCGTAATCTTCGCTCTGGCGCGGACTGTCGGCTGGATCTCCCACTGGAAGGAAATGCTTTCCAGCCCGTACAAGATTGGCCGTCCACGCCAGCTGTACACCGGCTACGTGTCCCGCGATATCGTGCCACTGGAAGATCGCAAGTAAGCTTCATGCGACAACTAAAAAGGGCTGCCATTGGCAGCCCTTTTTTGTGCCTGAAGAATATGGCTCGCAAAACAAACATTGGACCTGTAGGAGTGAGCTTGCTCGCGATAGCGTCAGGCCAGATGATGACTTCTCAACAGTTCGACCGCTATCGCGAGCAAGCTCACTCCTAAAAAAACATCTGATTTCAGTTGGTTATTTCATTTTTGATGAGAGCGCACGAGCACCGCGAGGCTGCGAAGGCGGCGTGTCAGGATAAATGCATCGCAGCCTTCGGCAGCTCCTACAGGTTCAAATCTCTGACTGACAGGATGCGTGACAACTGAAAACTACTTCTCAGCCCTTTCCCTCAGCGCCTTCAACGTATTGAACGGCGCTTCCACCACGAACTTGTTGGCCAGCCATGAAGGCACGCTGCCGCCCGGCTCGGTGTGTACCTGGTAAGTTACCTGCGTCTTGTTCGGCCCTTGTGGCACGAACTTCCAGAAGCCGTCGACTTGCGACACCCGCACAAAACCTTTTTCTTCGGGAATGTACTTGGGCACTTCCTCAAGCTTGCGGACCAGACTGCCGTCAGCCCCCTCTTCCGTCGTCACCAGCAACACAGAATCACGAGGCGTCACCGGCCATGGCGTGTTTATCTGCGTGTAAGTCCAGGCCTGGTTGCCTTCGTGCTTGAGCACTTTCTGCGATTTGCACTCATGAATCCAGGCACAGGCGCCCGCGACATCTTCCTGAAGGCTGCGCAACTTCGCGACACTTGCGTTGATAACCGTTTCACCACGGTAGGCCTTGTACTGAGAACCCGGCACCTCGCTCAGGGAAACCTTGATCCCGGCCTCATCCTTTGCAACCGTCCAGTCATCAGCCTGAGCACCAGTAGCCAAGAGAACAGTCACCCCACAGAGAACAGCCATTCGATGCAACGAACTCATTGTTGTATTCCTTATTGTTGAAGTTCAAGCGAATCAATTCTGCCGTACGGCACAGATCAGGCAACTGCAGTGGCTTCCTCCCACCAGGTGATCAGACGGATCGCATCAGCCTGATCGACGCCGCACACATCCTGCGCCGCCTTGAACTGGCTACACACCGCAGGCCGCTCAGGCTGGCCAAAGATCGCGCAGAGCATGTCGAGCGACAGGTGCAGGCAGCGTTCGCCCGCTGGTTTGCCGTCCGGCATGCCGGGAATGGGGGATGTGATAGAAGGCGCGATGCAGCAAGCACCACAACCTGAGCGGCAGTCCATGACCAGCAACCCTGACAGATAAAATTCGAGTAAGGATAGTAACCGCTGAAACGCGTGTTTGAAATGCCCGGCGCTATTGTCTGAATTTGAAATCCAGCGCTGCACCTTCCACGTCCCGACGACTGTCGTTACGCATCTGCAAATCCATTTCATTGCTCAGGATGCGCCCGTTGAGCTCGAACGGGTCATTACCGGACGCACGCTTATCACCGAACATCTGCGGCAATATCGGCTTGCGGGGCTTCACTTGGGTCGTTCCGGCAGGCTTCAGCTCTTCGGCCAGCTCAGGAGGCAGGCTCAAATCAAGCTTGGCATTGTTAAGGCTGGTGTCTTTGAGCGCTTTTTTACTTTCTGCCACCGACTTGCGGGTCACTGCCTCGCGCTTTTTTTCCTTCGCCGTCTTAACAGGCGCTTTGGCTGCTTCAGCCTTGTTCTGCTTGCTGACGGGAGCCGCATCAACGTTGGTCTTCACCGGAACCACCGACACATTCGGTGCCAGGTCGTGCACCTGTGTTTTTGCGGGTTCCGGGGCTGGCTTGGCAGACTCGGCCACAGGAGGGCTGACAGTGGTCTTCGCGGGAGCCTGAGCCTCGGCCGACACCTTGGGCTTGGGTGCAGCGCTGTCCTGAGCATCACAGGCGCTCAGAAGGACGACAACCGACAATGCAACACAACGGAAAACATTCATAGGGCAGAAATGGCAAAGGCCGAAAGCAATATGCTGGCCTGTTGCACGTCCAATAACAAGACCGAGATTCAACCTACAGAGCGACTCGCTATTTCTGCAGGGCCTACATAGCTGACCTCAGTAGAGCTCAACCGTTTCCTGGCATAACTGTTTGGCCAACATTCCGAGCGTCATGAGTGCGCGCTCCGCTTCACGATTCCATGGGATGCCACAGTTTAGCCGGATGCAGTGGTTGAACTGTTCTGTATTGCTGAAGATCAGGCCCGGCGCGATGCTGATGCCCTGCTCCAGCGCCCGGATGTGCAATTCCTGGGTGTTGACTCGCCCTGGCAAGCTGACCCACAGGATAAAACCGCCCAGCGGTCGACTCATCTGGGTGCCTTCGGGAAAATACTGCTGCACAGCGAGCTGAAAGGCGCTGAGATTTTTCCGATACTCGACGCGAATAAAGCGCAGATGGCGGTCATAGCCGCCATTTTCCAGATAAGCAGCAACCCCCATCTGGGTGACACTGCACGCAGAGTGAGTGCTGAATATTTGCAGACGCTGAATCTCAGCCTGGTATTTGCCCGCAATCATCCAGCCGATACGTACGCCGGGTGATAAAGTTTTAGAGAAGCTGGAACAATAGATAACGCGCCCCAGACGATCAAAGGCCTTCAGCGCCTTGGTTCGTCCCTGCTCAAACATCAACTCGCCATAAACATCATCTTCAACGACCTGGATATCGAAATCCGAGGCAAGCCGCAGCAAGTGCTTCTGCCGCTCTTCGGGCATGGTGCTGCCCAGCGGATTACTCAGGCGCGAAGTCAGCACCAATGCCTTGATCGACCACTGATTGGCGGCCAGCTGCAGCGCTTCCAGACTGATGCCCGTTTGAGGATCACTGGGTATCTCAATAACCTTGAGCCCCAGAAGATCAGCCAGTTGCAGGAGCCCGTAATAACTTGGCGATTCTGCCGCAATCAAATCCCCTGGCCGCGTCACCACCCTCAAAGCCATCTGCAATGCATCCACACAGCCGTGGGTAATCACCACGTCAGCCGGATCCACCACGACGCCTGCATCACGCATACGAATGGCAACCTGACGACGCAACGGTTCAAAACCCGGGCTGAACATGTAACTGAACGCTCGCGGACTTTGAAAACGAGTCACTTTTGCTATCTGCTGATGCAGGGCCCGCACAGGCAAATAGTCGACGTGAGGCACCGCAGCGCCCAGAGGGAAGACCCCTTCCCTGCGCGACTCCGTCAAAACCTGCTGAATGATGCTGCTGCGCGTTACCAGGCCCGGCCTCTCAACACGGGCGATATCGGGCGTGGGCGCCGTTAGCGCCGGGGTTTGGTGCACGTAGTAGCCAGACTGCGGCCGGGCGCGAATCAGCCCCTGATCCTCCAGATTCGCATAGGCCTGCAAGACGGTCGCATGACTCACATTCAGTTGCGAGCTCATTTTGCGCACCGATGGCACACGCTCGCCCGGCTGATAAACGCCACGACGAATGTCTTCAGCCAGTTGCTGAGCGATTTTCTGGTAGAGCAGAAGGTTGGTCATGACGCAGCCTCGGTACCGCTGGCGACTTGCTTTTGTAGGAAAATAGTCGATTTGTCACCAGAACAGTTGTGAAGTGTACTGGGACAGTTTCCCGAACGGCTAGTCCCTGAACCCGCTGATTAAAAAATTTATCAGGCAAAAGCGCCAAGCCGTAGGCTTTTTAAGCCAAAAAAAATCGACACCTGAAAACAGGCGTCGACTTTTTTCAAACTTTCTCAGCGATTGGGGCCGAGCTGCCCCTTCGAATCAGAAAAAACGATCTCGACCCGACGATTTTTTGCACGCCCACGCTCCGAGGCGTTGGCTTCAACGGGATATTCATCACCGTAGCCCTGAACATGGATGCGTTTTTCATCGATACCCAAATCCGTCAGCACGTCAGCCACCGACTGCGCACGCTCCTGAGACAAGCGCAGGTTTTCCTGCTTGTCGCCGACGTTGTCGGTGTAGCCTTCAATACGTACGACGCGCTTGGGGTTGAGCTGCAGAAATTGCACGACCTTGAGCACGGTCCGGTTAGCCGAACTTTTGAGTTCGGCATGACCGGTATCGAACAAAACGTCCCCCAATGTCATCACCAGGCCACGCTCAGTCTGCGTGGTAGCCAGGCTGACAATCTGGTCTTCCAGCCACTGGCCGTGTTGCTGGGCGCTGGCCAGCTTGGCTTCACGAAGCGCCAGTTGCAGACGTTGACGCTCCATCTCCTGCTTTTCCAGGCGCTCGGTGTTGAGCAGCAAATTGGCATGTTCACGGGCGATTTCACTGTACCGGCTACTGAGGTAAGCGTAGTGAGCCACGTCACTGCCGCTGCCCAGATAACTCGACAAGCGCTCCGCCTTGCCCAGCAATTCACCCGCCCGGACTACGTCTTTCGGGGCGCTGCGCAGCACATCGCTGTCTTCTTTGACCTTCTGGAAATCAGCATTGGCCTGTTGCAAGGCCTGTTCGCCACCCTGATGACCTGCGCAACCGTAAAGTCCGGCAGAACCCAGCAGCAGGCAAACGCTCAATACACGCGGAATAAGGTTCACTGGCCCTCCCCCAACTGCTTGCGCAGACGATTGAGGCGAGTATTCAGTTGGGTTACTTGCGCCTGGCTTTTTTCAGTCAGAACCCGAGCCTCCGCCAGACGCGCGTCCAGCTCAGCCTGTTCGGCCTGCATGCGTGCAGCCTTATACGACTCGTTGGTCATGTCGGATCGGGCCTGAGCGAGTTTCGATTCCGCCATGTGCATCTCTGGCTCATCGTCGACAGCGCCGACGGCCTTGGCCTGTGCAACGGCTTTTTCTGTCAGTTTCATCTGCTCGATGGGTGCCGGATCATTGGCACAGCCACCCAGGGTAACGAGTGCCATGGCGGCCAATAAGGGGCGTCTTTTTACAAATGAAGTCGCTAGACAGGTCACGAAAGAAATCACAAAAAAACATTCCTACTTGTTTGGGGCGCTGGCCGGTTGCAGTAATTGAGCCTTCCAGATTTCCAGATTGCGTTTGATTGCTTCGCCCGACAGGCCAGAGGCGGCCGATTCTGTCATCTTTTTCGCCAGTTGTCCGCGAAGCCAGGGATCGTTGCAGGCTGAGTTGAACGACAGTGCGAGATACAGACCGGGCTGGTCAACCGGTTGTGGTCGTGTCACCAGATCCTTGGTCAGGCCCAGGGTCTGTACCATTGCCAAACCTGGATAGCGACTGGCGAGAACGTAGTCCACCTGTCCCAGCATCAACTTCTGAAAAGCTTCAGTCAGATTGGGCAGACGCTCAAGGGTCAGCTGCGCCTTTACGGCCGCCTCGAACGCCTGGGTCAGCCGGATTCGTTCAGATGCTGCACCCGTGTGCCCCTGAAGATCAGCCAATGTATCCAGCGAGAGTGCTTGATCGTGGCGCGTCCAGACCATGATTTCATTCTGGATCAACGGCGGATGGATGTAGTCCAGCGCCTCCAGTTCGGCCTGACTCAGTGGCGCGTCCACCAACATGTCCATCCGACCGCTACGTACTTCTTCAAGCGCCTGACTGCGTTTCCCGGCATATAGCACCTCGACCTTGATCCCGAGCTCTTGCGCCGCCTGCTTGAACAGATCAGCACTGGCGCCCATCAGATGTCTGGGGTCCTGGGGGTCACGCCACAGGTAAGGCGGCGCATCCGGACTGCCGGTCACAATCAGACGTTCACACTTGCCCGCTGCCATTGCCAGGCCGGGCCCTGCAAGCAAACCGATGAAAAGCGCAGCAAGCAGCCTGTTTGACTGACCCATGGAGAATCCTTGTTTGCGTTCAGACTTTTTCTATAAGGCTTTAAAACAGCCAATAAAAAACCCGCTCGCCCGAACCACATGAACTCGCACTAACTGCGATGCTCACAGGCCGAAACGAACGGGGCTTTATGGAAGCACTTATAAGCGAAGCGTCCGGATTAGACCAGCTTCTCCAGCTCAGGAATGGCTTCGAACAGGTCGGCTACCAGACCGTAATCGGCTACCTGGAAGATGGGCGCTTCTTCATCCTTGTTGATAGCGACGATGACTTTCGAGTCTTTCATGCCTGCCAGATGCTGGATCGCGCCGGAGATACCCACCGCGATGTACAGCTGAGGCGCCACGATCTTGCCAGTCTGACCGACTTGCATGTCGTTCGGCACAAAGCCTGCGTCCACGGCGGCACGGGAAGCGCCAACAGCAGCACCCAGCTTGTCAGCCAGCGTGTACAGGTGCTTGAAGTTGTCGCCATTCTGCATGCCACGCCCGCCAGAAACGACGATCTTGGCAGCGGTCAGTTCCGGACGATCAGACTGGGCCAGTTCTTCACCGACAAAGCTGGATTTGCCTGCGTCATGAGCGGCAGAAACCGCTTCAACTGCAGCAGAACCGCCTTCAGCAGCAACCGGATCGAAACCGGTAGCGCGCACTGTGATGACTTTGATCGAGGCCGACGACTGAACGGTAGCGATGGCGTTACCCGCGTAGATCGGACGCTTGAAGGTGTCAGCCGACTCAACCGAAATGATCTCGGAGATCTGGTCGACGTCCAGCAGGGCAGCAACGCGCGGCAGGATGTTTTTGCCGTTGGAGGTGGCAGCCGCCAGGATGTGGCTGTAGCCAGCCGCCAGTTCTACCACCAGCGGAGCGATGTTCTCCGGCAGTTGATGGGCGTAGGCGGCGTTGTCCGCAACGAGAACTTTCGCCACACCCGCTACTTTGCCCGCGGCATCGGCAACAGCCGAAGCGCCTGCACCGGCAACGAGTACGTGAATGTCGCCGCCAATTTTGGCAGCAGCAGCGACAGTGTTCAAAGTGGCCGGAGCCAATGCAGCGTTGTCGTGTTCAGCGATTACCAAGATAGTCATGATCAGATTACCTTCGCTTCGTTTTTCAGTTTCTCGACCAGTTCAGCCACCGACTTCACCTTGATGCCCGCGCTACGCGCAGCAGGCGCTTCGACTTTGATGGTCTTGGTGGTCGATGCAGTGGAAACACCCAGAGCGTCTGGGGTCAGCACTTCAAGCGGCTTCTTCTTGGCTTTCATGATGTTGGGCAGCGACGCGTAGCGTGGCTCGTTCAGACGCAGGTCAGTGGTGACCACGGCTGGCAGGCTCAACGAAACGGTTTGCAAACCGCCGTCGATTTCGCGGGTCACGGCAACCTTGTCGCCGCTGACTTCAACTTTCGAAGCGAAAGTACCCTGGGCAAAACCGCTCAAGGCCGCCAGCATCTGGCCTGTCTGATTGTTGTCGCTGTCGATCGCCTGTTTGCCGAGGATGACCAACTGAGGCTGTTCCTTGGCAACGACCGCGTTGAGCAGCTTGGCAACGGCCAGAGAGTTCAGCTCTTCGGCAGACTCAACGAGGATGGCACGGTCGGCACCCAGAGCCAGCGCGGTACGCAGTTGCTCCTGAGCGTTGGTCGGACCAATGGACACAACGACGATTTCAGTCGCAACGCCCTTCTCTTTCAGGCGTACGGCTTCTTCCACAGCGATTTCGCAGAAGGGGTTCATCGACATTTTGACGTTAGCGAGATCGACGCCGGAGTTGTCCGCCTTGACGCGAACCTTGACGTTATAGTCGACCACTCGTTTGACAGCTACTAGAACCTTCATGGATTCCTCGTTTCTCTCCGGTGAAAAGAAAGTCGCCCGGTGCAGCACCCGGCGATGCATATGTACCCTTGAAGCAACCTCTGGGAACAGCCGTATTCGTACAGAACGAACGGCGGCCTCGATAAACAAGCCACCTAAACAGGGATAAACGCCAGATGCCGCACATCTGGGTAATGCAGGCGTGTAAACTTTGCACCCGCATTCTTCGTGGCCTGGATTGTCTGTAGCGCGCTCGTGACGCCTCAGAGGTACAGTTCAGGCGATGTTCAGCCTACGGCGAGCGCAAAACCGTCCGTATCTTGACCGCAAGCCGTTATGCGGTCAATACGACAAAACCGCCAGTCATGAGCCGCGCGTCTACGTTTTATCTGGCCTGCGGCCATTTCAAACAAACGTTTGTATTGGCCCTGCCGGGTGGTGTAGATATACTGCGCAGCATTCGAAGATGCGGGTTACTGATGCCCCGCACGCTGGTTAGTACGCTGCATATAAAAAAATACTGTGAGCCTTGAGTAGGAGATAGCCTGTGGAACGCGAATTTATGGAATTCGACGTCGTCATCGTCGGTGCCGGCCCCGCCGGGCTTTCTGCCGCGTGCCGTCTAAAACAAAAGGCTGCTGAAGCCGGTCAGGAAATCAGCGTCTGCGTGGTGGAAAAAGGCTCCGAAGTTGGCGCACACATCCTCTCGGGCGCAGTGTTCGAACCCCGCGCGCTAAACGAGTTGTTCCCGGACTGGAAAGACCTCGGCGCGCCGCTGAACACCCCGGTCAAGCGCGATGACATCTATGTCCTGCGCAGCGCTGAAAAATCGATGAAAGTGCCTGACCTGTTTGTGCCCAAGACCATGCACAACGAAGGCAACTATATTATCTCGCTCGGCAACCTGTGCCGCTGGCTCGCCCAGCAGGCCGAAAACCTCGGTGTAGAAATCTACCCGGGCTTCGCCGCTCAGGAAGCGTTGATCGATGAAAACGGTGTGGTACGCGGCATTATTACCGGTGACCTGGGTGTCGACCGCGAGGGTAAGCCAAAAGACGGTCTCTACACCCCCGGCATGGAGTTGCGCGGCAAGTACACCCTGTTCGCCGAAGGCTGCCGTGGCCACATTGGCAAGCAACTGATCAAACGCTTCAACCTTGATACCGAAGCTGACGCCCAGCACTACGGCATTGGTTTGAAAGAAATCTGGGAAGTCGACCCGGCCAAACATGAACAAGGTCTGGTGGTGCATACCGCTGGCTGGCCGCTGGACGATGACAACATGGGCGGTTCTTTCCTATATCACCTGGAAAACAACCAGGTGGTCGTAGGTCTGATCGTCGACCTGTCGTACAGCAACCCTTACCTGTCCCCGTTCGATGAATTCCAGCGCTACAAGCACCACCCGGTGGTCGCGCAGTACCTTGAAGGCGGCAAACGCATCAGCTACGGCGCGCGAGCAATCTGCAAAGGCGGTCTGAATTCGCTGCCGAAGATGGTCTTCCCGGGCGGCGCACTGATCGGTTGCGATCTGGGCACCCTGAACTTTGCCAAGATCAAAGGCAGCCACACGGCGATGAAGTCCGGCATGCTGGCTGCAGAGTCGGTGGCAGAGGCGTTACTTGCAGGTAAAGAAGGCGGCGATGAGCTGAACACTTATGTCTCCGCCTTCAAAAACAGCTGGCTGCACGAAGAGCTGCTCGCCAGCCGCAACTTCGGCCCGGCCCTGCACAAATTCGGCGCCATCATGGGCGGCGCGTTCAACTTCGTTGATCAGAACATCTTCGGTGGCAAGCTGCCGTTCACGCTGCACGACACCAAGCCGGATTATGCCTGCCTGAAGCTGGCAGCAGACTCGGCAAAGATCGACTACCCGAAACCCGACGGCAAGCTCAGCTTCGACAAGCTCAGCTCGGTGTTCATCTCGGGCACAAACCACGAAGAAGAACAGCCGTGCCACTTGAAGTTGACCGACCCGAGCATCCCGATCGGTACCAACCTGCCATTGTATGACGAACCCGCACAACGCTACTGCCCGGCTGGCGTTTATGAAGTGGTCACTCAGGAAGACGGCGAGAAGCGCTTCCAGATCAACGCCCAGAACTGCGTGCACTGCAAGACCTGTGACATCAAGGACCCTTCGCAGAACATCACCTGGGTGACACCGGAAGGCAGCGGCGGCCCGACGTATCCGAATATGTAACAGAGCAGCTGCAAGTTTTTAGCTGCAAGCTAAAAGAGAAAAGCCCCCTTACGGGGCTTTTTTTGTATCGCAAATCAAGCCGGAATTCGCAGTTGCAGCCCCTCTTCACCCGGGTTTCGGTTGAAGTAGCGCTTATATTCCCGGCTGAATTGCGACGTGCTTTGATACCCGACGCAATGCGCGACCTGCGCCACTCCCATCCCTTCGGCAATCAGCATTTGCTGGGCCTTGAGCAGGCGCAGACGCTTGAGATACTGCACCGGCGACAGCAAGGTGCTGCGCTTGAAATGCTCATGAAAGGTTGATGCACTCATGTTGGCCTGCCGTGCCAGGGTGTCCACATTCAACGGCTCGGCGTAATGGCTATGCAGGTAGGCCAGCGATGCCGCGACACGGGAAAAATGACTCTGCTGGGCGACCAGCGCACGCAAGACCCCGGCTTGAGGACCGCGCAACGCGGCATACAGCACTTCGCGCAGCCGCGACGGGCCCAGCACCTGGCAATCCAGCGGATCGTGCAGGCAACGCAACAATCGTTCGACGCTTTCCCGCATCGGCGCATCCAGCAACACCGAGGTCATGGACTCCGGAGTCTGCGCTTCAACAACCTGATCCGGCATCGGCCCCATGGCCTGCACCAGCTCGCCCAGCATCACCCGGTCAATCGCCACCGAAACGCCAAACAATGGCGCTTCAGGGGTGGCAAAGGTTTCGCACATGAACGGCACCGAAAGTGCCTGAACCAGATAATGCCCGGCACCGTAATCGAAGGTCCTGGTACCGAGACTGGCCAGCTTTCCGCCTTGAGCGATGATCATCAGGCTCGGCTCGTAGATCTGCGGGCTACTCGCTACATAAGTGGAAAGCGACACCACGTTGACTTCAGGCAGCAGCGTCGGGACGAAACCTGGACGCGTTGCCAATGGCTTGATCAGCGAAACGAGGGTGGCATTGGCATCGGATTGATGAGGCAACAACATGAGGCACCGGGCGGAGGATTAGACAGCTGCATGATCGCAGAAATGCCACATGTAGCAATATCAAACCCAAAACTTCCGGAGGATCAGGCATGAGTCGCGGAGGAATGACCATGGTCCTGAACCCCACCTTCCCGCAAACTGGTCAGCCTCAATTATTCATTGCCTTGCGAGGTTCACCATGTACACAGCTATCGGTTATGCCGCTCAATCATCGACCGCGCCCCTCGCCCCCATGTCCTTCGAACGCCGCAGCCCGCGTCCGGATGATGTGGCCATCGAAATCATGTTTTGCGGCGTTTGCCACTCTGACATTCACCAGGCCCGTGACGAGTGGGGTTTCGCGGCTTACCCACTGATGCCCGGCCACGAAATCGTCGGCAAAGTGACTGCGGTCGGTGCCGATGTCAGCAAGTACAAAGTCGGCGACCTGGTAGGCGTTGGCTGCATGGTTGACTCGTGCCGCACTTGCGACGCCTGCAAAGCGGATCTGGAAAACTACTGCCAGAACGGCATGACCCCAACCTATGCCGGGCAGGACCGCATCGACGGCAGCCTGACCATGGGCGGCTACTCCGACAGCATCGTAGTCAGTGAACGCTTCGTAGTGAGCATTCCTGAAAAACTGAACCTGGCCAGCGCTGCTCCGATTCTTTGCGCAGGCATTACCACCTACTCGCCACTCAAGCACTACGGTGTGAAGGCTGGTGACAAGGTTGGCGTGCTGGGCATGGGCGGCCTGGGCCACATGGGCATCAAGTTCGCCAAGGCCATGGGCGCTGAAGTCACCCTGTTCACCCGCTCCGCCAGCAAGGCAGAAGAAGGTCGTCGTCAGGGCGCTGATCATGTGGTCATCTCCACCGACGAAGCGCAGATGCAAGCCGTTGCCGGGACATTCAACTTCCTGCTGGACACCATCCCGGTGCAGCACGATCTCAACCCCTACCTGCAGACTCTGCGCTTCGATGGCGTGCACATTCTGGTGGGGCTGATCGAGCCAGTAGATCCGCCGGTGAACGCAGTAAATCTGGTCATGTCCCGCAAGGTACTGGCTGGCTCGATGATCGGTGGCATGGCAGAAACCCAGGAAGTACTGGATTTCTGCGCCGAACACGACATCACCTGCGACATTGAGATGCTCGACATTCGCAACATCAACGAAGCGTTCGAGCGTGTTGTAAAAGGCGACGTGAAGTATCGCTTTGTGATCGATATGGCGACGTTGAAAGCCTGATCGGTCAGCGATCCCTGCTGATTGGATGAATTCCTGTGGGAGCGGTGCTTGCCCGCGATAAGGCTAAACGCGATCTAACATGAATCGCGTCGCTCCTATCGCGGGCAAGCACCGCTCCCACAAGGTCAAAGCCTACCCACCCAATTCTGCCGACAACCTGCCTGCCACCTGTTTGATCAACGGCACCAGCTCGGCCATTTTTTCCAGCGGCATGTAAGGCACGGTACTGGCAATGCTGATACCGGCAACAATGTGTTTGCCCGCATCACGAATCGGCGCTGCCACGCAGCGGATCGACGGTTCGTTATCCTCCAGATCAAATGCGTAACCGCCCTCTACGTATTCATACATACGCTGACGCACCTGCTCCCAGGATTGCTCCTCGTGAGCGGGCCATGACGGATTGCGCGCCACTTCCGGCAGACTGACCTGATACAACCGCAGCCACTCGCTTTCCGGGCTGTCCAGCAGCAGCGCTTTGCCGATTCCGGTACGCGCCAGGGGCATACGATGGCCGACTCGCGACCGCATTTCAGGACCGTTACGTCCAGGATTCTTGTGCAGATAAAGCACTTCGTCGCCATCACGAATCGCGAGGTGGACAGTGTCGCCCGTCAACTGTGAAAGCTCATCCAGATACGGCCGGGCCAGCATCGCCAACGGCACTTCTTCGCGCGCCTGAAAGCCCAGTTCGATCAGCTTTGGCCCCAGCAGATAGCCGACCTGAGGCAAAACCCGCAGGTAACGCTCCTCTACCAGGCAACTGACCAGCCGGTGCGTGGTGCTGCGCGTCGTACCAATGCGCCGAGCGATTTCCTTGAGGTCCCGCGCACCGTCGGCGACGGCCTGGACCACGCCAAGTCCGCGCAACAGGGTTTGGGTTCCCGTCGGAGCTGGGTCCTTGGCAGTGCTGCTTGCTGTGTCGTCGAGCGCTTGCGACATATCCGGCCTTATCCCCTCAAAAAGCTGGCGGCATTATCGCCGCCAGCCCATTTCCATGCTACCCGCGATACCCGTCGTTACAGCTCGATACGCTCGACCTTGCCCACCAAGAGGATGTAGGACAGCGCGCCGATCAACGCCAGCACCGCAACGTAGGTGATCGCAGGCGCGAAGGAGTCGCCGGAGACCAGAAAGCCAATCACGATCGGCGTGGCAATTGCCGACAGGTTGCCAATGAAGTTGAAAGTCCCGCCCGTCAGGCCCAGCAGGCGCGCCGGAGCCAGGGTCGACACCAGCGACCAGGTGATGGATGCCAAGCCATTGCCGAAGAACGCGAGCGCGAGGAACGCGATGACCAGCGGCGTCGAATCCACGAAGTTGGCACCAATGATCGAAGTGGAAATCAGCAGACCGGCAATGATCGGTAACTTGCGCGCAAAACCGACGGTATGACCGCGACGAATCAGCCAGTCGGAGAAAAACCCCGAACACAGCACACCGACGAACGCCGCGAGAAATGGCAGGGAAGCCAACAGACCGGACTTGATGAAATCCATGCCTCGGTACTTAACGAGATACGTCGGGAACCAGGTCAGGAAGAACCACAGCGTAGAGTTCAGACAGAACTGACCCAGGTAGATCCCCCAGAGCTTGCGTTTGGTGAGAACGATGCCCAGATCCGCCCAACTGAACGGACGCTTCTCCTTCGCCGTATCAGCCTGGATATCCACCAACCCGCCGCCCTCGCGAATCAGCTCGATTTCCGCCTCGTTAACGCCTTTGAAATCACGAGGCTCGCGATACACCATGTACCAGATGACCGCCCAGAGCACGCCCACAGCACCGGTGCTGACAAACACCATGTGCCAGCCGTAATGCGCTTGCAGCCAGGCGAGTACCGGTGTCAGAAATGCCAGACCGACAAACTGGCCTGACGTATAGAAACCAATGGCCGTGGCTCGCTCACGCTCGGGAAACCATGTGGTGACCACACGACTGTTGATGGGATACGCCGGTGCTTCCAGGGCGCCCACCGCCATGCGCAACACGAACAGTGCGATGAAACTGGCAGCGAAGCCGAGCATGATGGTCGCGATGGACCACAGCGCCAATGCGACGGTGTACAGAATTCGGGGCGGTACACGGTCAACCAGCCAGCCACCGGGTAATTGCATGGCAGCGTAAGTCCAGCCGAACGCCGAGAAAATCAGCCCGACATGCACCGGATCGATACCCAGTTCGCTGGTCAGTGCGGGCGCGGCGATGGACAAGTTGCTGCGGTCCAGATAGTTGATCACGACGGTGATGAACAACAGCACCATGATGAAGTAACGCTTGCGAGTAGGCGTGACTAAAGACGCCGCCCCTTCGAGAGTGCGGGTTTGCATGTGAGGTGCCTCTTTTTGTCTTTATTGAGGTCGCTATGAACTGGGTGAACGCCTGTAGGAGCTGCCGAAGGCTGCGAATCGCGGTGACTCAAGCAAATCGCTTTCGCAGCCTTCGGCAGCTCCTACAAGGGTCAGGCGTCAGCCTGAGAAATCACCACTCCGCAAAGCTGCCATCGGCATGACGCCAGATCGGGTTGCGCCAGCGATGGCCGATAGCGGCGCGCTCCTTGACGTACTCTTCATTGATTTCGATGCCCAGGCCTGGTCCGTTGGGGATTTTCACCATGCCTTTGTCGTAATCGAACACCTCGGGATTCTTGATGTAATCCAGCAGGTCATTGCTCTCGTTGTAATGAATGCCCAGGCTCTGCTCCTGAATGAACGCGTTGTAGCAGACCGCATCCAGTTGCAGGCACGCGGCCAGGGCAATCGGCCCCAGCGGGCAATGCAGCGCAAGGGCGACATCGTAGGCCTCAGCCATGTTGGCGATCTTGCGGGTTTCGGTGATACCGCCCGCATGCGACGCATCCGGCTGGATGATGTCGACGTAGCCTTCACTCAATACGCGCTTGAAATCCCAGCGCGAAAACAGCCGTTCGCCCAGGGCAATCGGCGTACTGGTCAAGGGTGCCAGCTCTTTCAACGCCTCGTAGTTTTCGCTGAGCACGGGCTCTTCGATGAACATCAGCTTGTACGGATCCAGTTCTTTCATCAGCACTTTGGCCATGGGTTTATGCACCCGGCCATGGAAGTCGACGCCGATGCCCACGTTTGGTCCGACCGCGTCACGCACCGCGGCGACGTTGGCCAGCGCCAGGTCGACCTTGTCGAACGTATCGAGGAACTGCAGCTCTTCGGTGCCGTTCATTTTCACCGCCGTGAAGCCCCGCTCCACCGCTTCTTTTGCCGCACGCGCCGTGTCCGCAGGGCGGTCGCCGCCGATCCACGAATAAACGCGGATCTTGTCGCGCACCTGACCGCCGAGCAGATCGCTGACCGACACACCCAGATGCTTGCCCTTGATGTCCCACAACGCCTGATCGATACCGGCCAGCGCACTCATGTGCACCGCGCCGCCACGATAGAAGCCGCCACGGTAGAGCACGGTCCAGATGTCTTCGATGTTGCGCGGGTCTTTGCCGATCAGGTAGTCAGACAGCTCTTCGACGGCGGCTGCAACCGTATGAGCGCGACCCTCAACCACCGGCTCGCCCCAGCCGGTAATGCCTTGATCAGTTTCGACCTTGAGGAAGCACCAGCGCGGCGGGACGATGAAAGTCGTGAGTTTGGTGATTTTCATGTGTGCGATTCTCTTATTTGAATTGGCGCCTGGGGCGCTCTGGTTGACTCAGAAACGTTCGGTCAATTGCTTCCAGGCCGCGACATAGGCATGAGCACGCTCGCCCACATCAGCCACGCTCATGCCTGGCTTGAACAAGCCCGAGCCGAGGCCGAAACCTTTTACGCCGGCATCCAGAAAGACCTTCATGTTGTCCGGCGTAATACCGCCCACCGGAACCAGCGCGGTGCCAATTGGCAACACGGCGAGCCATGCTTTTACGACGGCCGGGCTCATCTGCTCAGCCGGGAACAGCTTCAGCACGTCAGCGCCCTCGGCCAGCGCAGCAAAGGCCTCGTTGGGCGTTGCCACGCCTGGCGACAGAAACAACCCTGCTTCTTTGGCGGCACGCAGCACTTTGGCGTCGCTGTGCGGCATGACGATGACCTGCCCGCCCGCCTCCTTGACCAGATTGACCTGCTCAGGAGTCATCACCGTACCCGCCCCGATCAGGCAGTCGGCAGGCAGGCTTTGGCGCAACAGACGGATGCTGTCGTAGGGTTGCGGCGAATTGAGTGGCACCTCGATGACCCGGAAACCCGCCTGGTACAACACATCGCCTATGGCAGGCGCTTCCGCCGGGCGCAGGCCACGCAGAATGGCGATCAAGCCGTTTTCGAGCAGTGCTTGCTTGAGCATGTCAGACCTCTAATGGAATGTTAGCGAGCAAGCCGGCTTTAAGCGCCACTTGCCATAGACCGCGCTCGGTAGCTTGTTCTGCCACCGTCACGTGAAGAAAACCGCAGGCGTGCAGGGCTCGCCCATAACGCAGACACAATTGCTCGCCGCCCAGAAGAATGACGTGAGGCAATTCGGAATGATGGGCACGCTGCAGAGTGGCGAGGGTTGCCAGTTCATGACCGATCAGCAGACCGGACAAATAATCAGGTTGGGCATCGGCGCTCAGTTGGCCGGTCAGCCCCAAGGTGCGGCAACTGAAAATCGTCGACAGCGGCCCCGCTGCGCCGTCAGCCGACAACGCCACCGCGACACCCAGATCGAACGCCGCCTGATCGAAGGCATCACTGCGCTGCATGGTGCGGCCAAGAATCGTGTGATTGCTTAACGCGGCGAAGACTTCGCCGGTCATGAACGTATCGAAATGCAGGATGCAGCCCTCGGCGGCCTGAACCCATTTGGAATGGCTGCCGGGTAAACCAATCAACAGGGGTTTGAGGGCTTCAGTGGCGGACAGTCCTGCCAGAACGCCCAGCACTTGGGTTTCTTCACCGCGCATGACATTGGGCAGCACCGAACGCTGAAGTACGCCAGGGATGATGTGGACATCGACGCCACGCAGGCTGCGCACGGTTTGCAAGGCAGAGCTAAGGCCGGAGACGCTGGCCGGAGTTTCCCGATAGACGGCTTCACGCCAGCCTTGGGCGCTGCCGACCATGCCACAGGCAATGACCGGCAGGTTTGGCTCGGCATCAAGCCAGTCGCCACAAGCCTCGTCGAAAGCCAGTTCAAAACCGTCGCTGCAGAGCTCACCGGCGATCATTCGCGGCGAACTCGGTAATTGCATGATGCCCGCGCTCAGGGAGCGCTGTTCCAGCACCCGGCCATGGTCGCCGAGTCGATAAGCACGAAGAGAGGTTGTCCCCCAATCGAGCGCGATCAAATGCGCTTGCATCGCTTCACCTATTATTTTTTGAGCAGTGAGTGCGAGGGGGACTATAAACCTTAAAAGAGAAATATCTCAATATGTAAATTTCAATCCCATATTTTGGGATTTTTTTGTTGGAGCGAGGCTTGCCCGCGAATCAAGCGCTGCGGTCTACAAATATGACCGGGGAATCGCCCTTCGCGAGCAAGCTCGGCTCCAACAGGACCGCGTTATTTTTAAGCGCCCATAAAAAAACCGCCCCGAAAGGCGGTTTTTCATGTCAGCTACAACCGGACGATCAACGCTCCAGCAGGATACGCAGCATGCGACGCAGCGGTTCAGCCGCGCCCCACAACAGCTGGTCGCCTACGGTGAACGCGCCGAGATACTGCGAGCCCATGTTCAACTTGCGCAGACGGCCCACCGGAATGCTCATGGTGCCGGTTACAGACGTCGGGCTCAGCTCCTGAATGCTCGCTTCGCGATGGTTTGGCACCAGTTTCACCCAAGGGTTGTGCTGGCTGATCAAACCTTCGATATCGGCGATAGGCACGTCTTTGTTGAGCTTGATGGTCAATGCCTGGCTGTGGCAACGCATCGAACCGATACGTACACAGATACCATCCACCGGGATCGGGCTCTTGAAGCGACCCAGAATCTTGTTGGTCTCGGCCTGGCCTTTCCACTCTTCACGGCTCTGGCCGTTCGGCAGTTCTTTGTCGATCCACGGGATCAGACTGCCCGCCAATGGCACGCCGAAGTTTTCCGTCGGGTAGGCATCGCTGCGCATGGCTTCGGCGACCTTGCGGTCGATGTCCAGAATCGCGCTGGCCGGGTTGGCCAGATCGTCAGCAACAGCCGCGTGAGTCGCGCCCATTTGCTTGATCAGTTCACGCATGTTCTGCGCGCCCGCACCGGAAGCCGCCTGATAGGTCATGGCATTCATCCACTCCACCAGACCGGCTTCGAACAGGCCGCCCAAACCCATCAGCATCAGGCTGACGGTGCAATTGCCGCCAATGTAGTTCCTGGTGCCCGCATCCAGTTGCTGATCGATGACCTTGCGGTTAACCGGGTCCAGAACGATGACCGCGTCATCCTGCATGCGCAGGCTGGAAGCGGCGTCGATCCAGTAACCCTGCCAGCCGGCTTCGCGCAGCTTCGGAAACACCTCATTGGTGTAGTCGCCGCCCTGGCAGGTCAGAATCACGTCGAGGGTTTTCAGCTCGTCAATGCTGTAAGCATCTTTGAGCGGAGCCACGTCCTTGCCCACGGAGGGGCCTTGGCCGCCTACGTTGGAGGTGGTGAAAAACACCGGCTCGATCAGATCAAAATCCTGCTCTTCCAGCATCCGCTGCATGAGCACGGAACCGACCATTCCACGCCAACCGATCAGACCTACACGTTTCATCGCAACTACACCTTGTTTAAAAAGTGGGCCGTCGTATCCGGGTTCGAATTCGCGACGGGCCCGAGATATTACAGATTGCGCAGCGCGGCGACTACAGCGTCGCCCATTTCCTGCGTACCGACTTTCGCGTTACCGGCCGACCAGATGTCGCCCGTGCGCAAGCCCTGATCAAGAACCAGGCTTACAGCCTTTTCAATGGCATCGGCAGCGTCGGTCAGATTGAAGCTGTAACGCAGCATCATCGAGACCGAAAGGATAGTCGCCAATGGGTTGGCAATGCCCTTGCCCGCGATGTCAGGTGCCGAGCCATGGCAAGGCTCATACATGCCCTTGTTATTGGCATCCAGCGAGGCAGACGGCAGCATGCCGATGGAGCCGGTGAGCATCGACGCTTCGTCGGACAGGATATCGCCGAACATATTATCGGTGACGATCACATCGAACTGCTTCGGCGCACGCACCAGCTGCATGGCGGCGTTGTCGACGTACATGTGGCTCAGTTCGACGTCCGGATAGTCCTTGGCGACTTCCTCGACCACTTCACGCCACAGCTGGCTGGAAGCCAGGACGTTGGCCTTGTCCACTGAACAGAGTTTCTTGCCACGCACGCGCGCCATGTCGAAACCGACGCGGGCGATACGACGAATTTCGCTCTCGCTGTACGGCAGCGTGTCGTAGGCCTGACGCTCGCCGTTTTCCAGCGTCTGGCTGCCACGCGGGGCACCGAAATAGATACCGCCGGTCAGCTCACGGACGATGAGGATGTCCAGGCCGGCAACGATTTCAGGCTTGAGGCTGGAGGCGTCAGCCAGTTGCGGATACAGGATGGCCGGACGCAGGTTGCCGAACAGGCCCAGTTGCGCACGGATTTTCAGCAGACCGCGCTCTGGGCGGATATCACGCTCGATGGTGTCCCATTTCGGGCCGCCCACAGCGCCCAGCAATACGGCGTCAGCAGCGCGGGCACGGTTCAGGGTTTCATCGGCCAGTGGCACGCCATGCTTGTCGATGGCCGCGCCGCCGATCACGTCGTGGCTGAGTTCGAAGCCCAGTTGATACTTCTGGTTGGCCAGTTCCAGCACCTTGACCGCTTCGGTCATGATTTCCGGACCAATACCGTCACCTGGGAGAATCAGAATCTGCTTGCTCATAACATCCTCAATTTTTTGTAACGGCACTGTCGGTCAGCGCCTCTTCATCTACATAAACGGATAGAACTAACGCTCGGCCCATAACACCAGAACATCGGTGCTGAACGAGCCGTCAGCGGTAATCTCGAAATACTCGCGCACCTCCGCCCCCATGGCCTGCTGCAACTCCCGGATCGCGACCCGAAAGGCTTGCGGGGTACGCATGCGCTCTACCCAGGAGTTGTACTCAAGGTGCAGACGCTGGCGGCTGTGACTACGGGTGAACAGCCCCGCCTCACTGACCTGCCGCAGCCATTCGGCGGCGGAATAGTCGCGCACATGACTGGTATCACGCAGCACTTCCACGCTTTGCAGGTAGGTATCCAGCAATGGACTGCCCGGCGACATTACGTCAATAAAGGCAGCAACGCCTCCCGGCTTCAGTACTCTGCGCACTTCACGCAAGGCAGGCGCCAGATCACTCCAGTGGTGAGCCGAATAACGACTGAACACGAAGTCGAACTCGCCATCCTCGAACGGCAGGCTTTCCGCCGCGCCGCAGACAGTACTGACGTTACTCAGCCCACGCTCTTGCGCCGCATTAGCCACCACATCGAGCATCTGCTGCGAAAGGTCGTACGCTACCACTTCGCCCACCGCCGACGCGACATTGAAGCTCACGTGCCCGGCGCCACACCCAAGGTCCAGAACCCGAGCATCACTGCGCCCCGCCACTTCGGCCTGTAGCAGCGCAAACTCGGTACCTTGGGCGTGCACGGCACTGCTCAGATAGGCTGCGGCCTGTTCACCGAATTGACGTTGTACTACTTGGGTGTGGGCTGAGTGGGTCATGGGTAAGTCCTAAGCAAATCTAGCTTAATAGATGCGATTCCCTGTGGGAGCGGTGCTTGGTCTGGGCGGCATTCCGACGATAAGGTTCATGCGATCTAAAGTGAACCGCGTCCAGCCTTATCGCGGGCAAGCACCGCTCCCACAGGGGAATGCATTTCAATCCTGTCATTTCAACCGCGAAACAACCACGGCTGGCTGGCGCGGTGCTTCGCTTCGAAACTGGCAATCGCCTCGCCATCCACCAGAGTCAGACCGATGTCATCCAGGCCTTCAAGCAGGCAGTGCTTGCGAAACGCATCAACTTCAAAGCTGTATACCTTGCCATCTGGACGAGTGACCGTCTGGGCCGCCAGGTCGATGGTCAACTGGTAACCTTCGTTGGCTTCAACCTGCTTGAACAGCTCATCGACTTCAGTTTCGTCGAGAATGATCGGCAGCAAGCCGTTCTTGAAGCTGTTGTTGAAGAAGATGTCGGCATAGCTGGGGGCGATAATCGCGCAGAAACCGTACTCTTCCAGCGCCCACGGCGCGTGCTCTCGGCTTGAGCCGCAGCCGAAGTTTTCCCTGGCCAGCAACACGCTGGCGCCTTGATAGCGGGCGTCGTTGAGCACGAAGTCCGGATTCAACGGGCGCTTGGAGTTGTCCTGATACGGTTGCCCGACATCCAGGTAACGCCATTCGTCGAACAGGTTCGGACCGAAGCCGGTGCGCTTGATCGACTTGAGAAACTGCTTGGGAATGATCTGGTCTGTATCGACGTTGGCACGATCCAGAGGAGCGACAAGGCCGGTGTGCTGAGTAAAGGCTTTCATGCTGGGCTCCTTAGTGCTGAATCAGTTCGCGAACATCAATGAAACGACCGTTGACCGCTGCTGCCGCAGCCATCGCCGGGCTGACCAGGTGAGTACGACCACCGGCACCTTGACGGCCTTCGAAGTTACGGTTGGAAGTGGACGCGCAATGCTCGCCACTTTCCAGGCGGTCCGGGTTCATCGCCAGACACATCGAGCAACCTGGCTCACGCCATTCGAAACCGGCCTCGAGAAAGATCTTGTCCAGCCCTTCGCTCTCCGCCTGCGCCTTGACCAGCCCGGAGCCCGGTACAACGATGGCCTGCTTGATGGTGGAGGCGACCTTGCGGCCTTTGGCGATTTCAGCCGCAGCACGCAAGTCCTCGATGCGCGAGTTGGTGCAGGAACCAATAAATACGCGATCCAGCTGGATGTCGGTGATGGCCTGATTGGCTTTGAGGCCCATGTACTTCAACGCACGCTCGATAGAACCACGCTTGACCAGATCAGTTTCCTGAGCAGGGTCCGGTACGTTCTGATCAACGGCCAGCACCATCTCTGGAGAAGTACCCCAGCTGACTTGCGGTTTGATCTGCGCAGCGTCGAGTTTGACTACCGTGTCGAAGTGCGCATCGGCATCGGAAACCAGGTCTTTCCAGGCTTCTACTGCCAAATCCCACTGCTCGCCTTTAGGTGCGAAAGGACGCCCCTTCACGTAGGCAATGGTCTTTTCATCGGTAGCCACCAGACCAACGCGAGCGCCCGCCTCGATGGACATGTTGCAGATGGTCATACGGCCTTCAACCGACAGATCACGGATCGCGCTGCCCGCAAACTCCATCGCATGGCCATTACCGCCTGCGGTGCCGATCTTGCCGATCACCGCCAGCACAATGTCTTTGGCTGTCACGCCGACCGGCAATTCGCCCTCGACGGAAACCAGCATGTTTTTCATTTTCTTGGCCACCAGGCACTGAGTGGCGAGCACATGCTCAACCTCGGAAGTGCCGATACCGTGGGCCAGCGCACCGAATGCGCCATGAGTGGAGGTATGAGAGTCGCCACAGACCACGGTCATGCCCGGCAAGGTCGCGCCCTGTTCCGGGCTGATGACGTGAACGATGCCCTGACGCACGTCGTTCATTTTGAATTCGGTAATGCCGTACTCGTCGCAGTTGTCGTCGAGAGTCTGCACCTGAAGACGCGACACCTGGTCGGCAATGGCTTCGATACCGCCTTTACGTTCCGGAGTAGTCGGCACGTTATGGTCCGGGGTCGCGATGTTGGCGTCGATGCGCCATGGCTTGCGGCCCGCCAGACGCAGACCTTCAAAGGCCTGTGGCGAAGTCACTTCATGGATGATGTGACGATCGATGTAAATCAGCGACGAGCCATCGTCACGCTTCTTTACTTCGTGCGAATCCCAGAGCTTGTCGTACAACGTTTTGCCGGCCATCGGATGGTTCCTCATCAGCGCGTTTCTATCTTTCTATGCCCTGGGTGATCGACCGATGACCCTTTGGCTTGTGAGGCAATGCTATGGAATATGCTTAAATAACTCAAATTCATAATTTTTATACTTTGGATAACCAACTGGAATCTGAGATGGATCTGGCTAACCTCAACGCTTTTATTGCTATCGCGGAAACCGGCAGCTTTTCCGGGGCCGGGGAACGCCTTCACTTGACGCAGCCCGCTATCAGCAAGCGAATTGCCGGGCTGGAGCAGCAGTTGAACGTGCGGTTGTTTGACCGGCTCGGCCGGGAAGTGAGCCTGACCGAGGCCGGCAGGGCCCTGTTGCCCAGGGCCTATCAGATTCTTAATGTGCTGGACGATACCCGCCGCGCACTGACCAATCTGACGGGTGAAGTGACCGGCCGTCTGACATTGGCCACCAGTCATCACATCGGCCTGCACCGTCTGCCACCTCTGCTTCGAGAGTTCACCCGACGTTTTCCTGAGGTCGCGCTGGACATTCAGTTCCTCGATTCAGAAGTCGCCTACGAAGAAATTCTTCATGGCCGTGCCGAGCTGGCGGTCATCACTCTCGCCCCGGATCCTCACACCCTGGTCAAGGCCGTACCGGTCTGGGACGACCCGCTGGACTTCGTTGCGGCCCCTGAACACCCGCTGGCCAACAGCGGCCCGGTGAGTCTGCAAGACATTGTGGGTTATCCCGCCGTCTTTCCCGGCAACAACACGTTCACCCATCACATCGTCAGCGGACTGTGTGAAGCCCAAGGGCTCAAGCCGGATATCGCCATGAGCACCAACTATCTGGAAACCATCAAAATGATGGTTTCCATTGGCCTCGCCTGGAGCGTGTTGCCACGAACTATGCTCGATGAACAGGTGGCGCGCATCCCATTACCGGGCATACAGCTCAGTCGTCAGCTAGGCTACATACTTCACACGGAGCGTACGTTGTCCAATGCGGCCCGGGCATTCATGGCGCTACTCGATGCACAGGCCAGCCAATGCTGAAAGCTCCTGACGCTAAAGATCGTATTACTGCCTTTATTACTTACAGGCGCGTGATCCCATGCCAGAACTTGCAGATAGCAACACCTTTCAGCCCACCGGCCATGCCGCTGCGCTGAGCGAATCGGAAAAGCGTTTTGCGACGCTCTACAACCTCAGTCCCAATGTGGTGATCCTGTCCGCCATCGACAGCGGAGTGATCTGCGAGGTCAATCGCCAGTTCGAAACAATACTGGGCTGGTCCGCTGCCGAAAGCATTGGTCGGACGGGCGTAGACCTGGGGTTATGGGACGATTCCGAACACCGCAACAGCCTGGTCAGACGGGTCATTGCCCAGGACGAACCCGTCAGGCTGGATGTGCGATTGCGTGCACGCGACGGTCGGCTGATTGAAGGCACTTTCAGCGCGTTGAAAGTCGAACTGGAGCGTCAGCTTTATCTGCTCAGTACTTTCATGGACAACAGCGCGCACCTGCGCGCCGAACGCGCCTTGAAGGCCAGCGAAGAGAAGTTCGCCAAAGCGTTCCATTCCAGTCCTGACGCAATCACCATCACCGAGCGCGTCAGTGGCCGCTATCTCGAGGCAAACGGAGGCTTTTGCCGACTCATGGGGTTTACCCCAGAGGAAGTGATCGGCCGTACCGTCTCGGAACTGGGTATCTGGGCTCATATTGAACAACGTGAGCAGTTGATTCGCGACCTGGAAGAAAATGGCCGCGTGCATCATCGGGAAATGACCGGCTGCCACAAGAACGGCTCCCACGTCACCGCTGAGGTGTCGGTCGAAGCTATAACGCTTAACGATGTTGAATGCCTGCTGATGAATGCCCGGGATATCAGCGAGCTGAAGAGCGCCCAGGAGCAGGTTCAGCACCTGGCCTATCACGATTCCCTGACCAATCTGCCCAACCGGGCACTGCTGATGGACCGTCTCAGCCAGCAAATAATCCTGCTGCAACGCCACAACCTGCGTGGCGCTCTGCTGTTCATGGATCTGGATCACTTCAAGCACATCAATGATTCGCTGGGCCATCCGGTGGGCGACAGCGTGCTGAAAATCGTTACCGCGCGGCTTGAAGCCAGCGTGCGCATGGAAGACACCGTGGCGCGACTGGGTGGCGATGAGTTCGTGGTGCTGATCAGCGGGCTGGAAGGCAGTCGCGACGATGTCACTGATCAGGTACTGGAACTGGCCGACATGCTTCGCGCCCTGCTCGCCCAGCCGATGTTTCTGGACAATCAACGTCTGCAAATCACACCGAGCATCGGCATCGCGCTCATTCCCGACCATGGCCTGACCAGCGCGGACCTCCTCAAACGCGCCGATATCGCGCTGTACCGGGCGAAGGATTCGGGCCGCAATGCCACGCAGCTGTTTCACGATTCGATGCAAAAAGCCGCCAGCGAACGCCTGCGTATGGAAAATGACCTGCGTATGGCATTGCCACGCGGCGAGTTCAGCCTGTGCTATCAACCTCAAGTGGACACTCGTCTCAACCGCATCATCGGCGCGGAGGCATTATTACGCTGGGAACACCCGGAGACCGGTAACCTGCCGCCCAACCAGTTCATTCAGATCCTGGAAGAAAGCGGGATGATTCTGGAGGTAGGCGCCTGGATTCTTGAAGAAGCCTGCCGAACGGCGAGCAAACTGTTGCGCGACAAGCTGGTCGACATCCGACACTTCAGTTTGTGCGTCAACATCAGCCCTCGCCAGTTTCGGCAAAACGACTTCGTTGATCGCGTCAAACGCTGCCTTCGCGTGAACAGCCTGCCGAGCAATCTGCTCAAGCTGGAAATCACGGAAGGCATCGTCATCCAGAATCTGGACGAGACCATTGCCAAGATGCATGAGCTGAAGAAACTCGGCGTCAGCTTTGCCATGGATGATTTCGGCACCGGCTACTCATCCCTGACCTACCTCAAACGCCTGCCGGTAGACGCGCTAAAAATTGATCAGTCATTTATTCGCGATGCAACCACCGACCCCAACGACGCGGAAATCATCCGGGCTATCGTGGCCATGGCCCAGAGTCTGAACCTCACGGTCATTGCCGAAGGGGTTGAGCAACCCCTGCAACTGGAGTTTCTTGAGCAGTTGGGGTGTCGGTTATATCAAGGCTATCTGTTCAGCGAGCCGCTGACCTTGAGCGCATTCGAAAAACGCCTGCGGCAGCCCGAGATGCTGTTTGAGGGGAGTCAGTAGAAACGAAAGAAGGCGCCATAACGGCGCCTTCTTTTGCTGGCAACTGAACAATCAGCTGTTCAGGACTTTCTGCGCGTTGATCGGGATGCGCTTGGCTTTGGCCTCTTCAGGCACCAGACGCAGCAGATCAATGTTCAGCAAGCCGTTGGACAAGCCAGCGTTCTGCACTTCGATGTGATCAGCCAACCGGAACGACAATTTGAAAGCCCGCTGAGCAATACCCTGATGCAGGTAAGTCACGCCCTCAGCAGTATTTTCACGCTTGCCGCCCGAAACAGTCAGCACGCCCTTCTCGACCTGAAGCTCAAGGTCTTCTTCAACGAAACCTGCGGCCGCGATCACAATGCGGTATTGGTCATCCGCATGCTTCTCGACGTTGTAAGGAGGGTAGCCGCCAGCGGATTCATTGCGGGCAGCAGCCTCGAACAGGTCGTTGAAACGATCAAAGCCCACAGAGCTACGGAACAGAGGGGCCAGAGAAAATGCAGTAGTCATGATAAATCTCCTGTAAACAGCGAGTGGTTTAATCCGCGACCCGAATTCGGCATCGCGTAGTCCCTAAACTAGGGTCGACCAAAAGCTTTTCAAGAGTTTATTTTCAAATTTTTTATGACCGTTCGTCGGCACTGACACCGAGCAAAACACTGATCCGCTGACAGTCGGTTTCGCGACGCAGCGCATCAAACATCTGCGTCGCCTCAGGGTAACTTTTAGTCAAAAGCACTAGCCACTGTTTGAGACGGCCAGGCGCCTGGATCAGGGTCATTTTCTCCAGACACTGTAGCCAGAAGGTCCGCAACATCGGCTGCAGCTCGGCCCAGGTCATTGGCATCACTTCTTCGCCTTTCTGCGCGGCGGCAATCTGTCGGGCGAGATCCGGACGTGCCACCAGCCCGCGACCGATCATGATGTCCCGAGCGCCGCAGATTTCCCGGCAGCGAAGCCAGTCGTCCACGGTCCAGATTTCCCCGTTGGCGACTACCGGCACCTTGACCACTTCCTGAATTCGCGCAATCCATTCCCAGTGGGCAGGCGGCTTGTAGCCGTCAACCTTGGTGCGGGCATGTACGACGATCTGCTCCGCCCCACCGTCAGCCAGCGCCCGGGCGCAATCCAGAGCACCGTCGGTGTTTTCGTAACCCAGGCGCATTTTGGCGGTGACCGGAATCTCTCTGGGCACCGCGCTGCGCACCTGATTGACGATGGAGTACAGCAACTCAGGCTCTTTGAGCAGAATTGCGCCTCCCCGGGAACGGTTGACGGTCTTGGCCGGGCATCCGAAGTTCAGGTCCAGAACCGGCGCGCCCAACTCACAGGCAAACGCAGCGTTTTCCGCCAGACAGACTGGATCGGAGCCCAGCAACTGCAGACGCAAAGGGGTTCCGGCATCGGTTTTCGCGCCTTTGTGAAACTCGGACGCGTACTTGTAGAAGTAATGAGCCGGCATTAAACGCTCGGACACCCGAATGAATTCGGTCACGCACCAGTCGATCCCGCCGACTTTTGTCAGGGCATCGCGCAGGATGTCGTCAACCAGTCCCTCCATGGGCGCCAGAGCAATTTGCATGGATCACACTCGAAAAAAAGTCCGGCAGTTTACGGCGCGCTGCCGGTATTTGAAACCAGAGGATTAGCCATGGCGACGCCATACCCCTCAATGAACTCTGCGGGCATGCGTTTAGGCTTGCCGCTGGACAGTTCGATACAGACAAAGGTGGTCTGCGCGCGCAGCAACGTCATGCCATCGCGGGGACGGCGTAGCTGAAAACGTCGAGTCATTTTCAGGCGTTTGTCCCAATCGACAATCCAGGTTGCCAACTCCAGTTCATCGTCCTGATAGGCACTGGCCAGATAATCGATCTCATGCCGAACCACCGCCATGGCCCGGTCCAGACGTCGGTACTCGCTCAGATCCAGACCCAACTGCTGTGAATGGCGCCAGGCGCAGCGCTCCAGCCATGTCACGTAGACCGCGTTATTGGCATGCCCCAACCCGTCGATGTCATCGGCGGCCACATTGAGGTCGATCACAAAAGGCGTTGGCAGATCCCAGACCATGCTTGCTCCTGCGTTGCTGGTTGTAGATGCGAGTGAGTGTAACCAAAGCGACGAAGAGAGTGGGCGAATGCTGCTGGCGCGTAGCACCGCGAGGCTGTGACAGCGGAGTATCGGGCTGGCCGACATCGTTTAACCATCTGATTGGAATGCTTTTTGAACTGTAGGAGCGCGCTTGCCCGCGATAGCGTCAGCACAGACGATTACCCGTCAACTGACAGACCGTCTCGCGGGCAAGCGCGCTCCTAAAGGGCCCCGTTTGCTGCGCGACAGCGCGGTGCTCGTGAGCTCCTATAGAAAACCGGGGGGACTAAGACGTATCTGGAGGGAAGGCGCTTTATCAAACGCCAGAAAAACAAAAGGGCCATTCAATAATCGAATGACCCTTGGTCTCGCAGAGCGAGAAATCGTGGCGTCCCCTAGGGGACTCGAACCCCTGTTACCGCCGTGAAAGGGCGGTGTCCTAGGCCACTAGACGAAGGGGACGCAAAACCTTCGAGCAGGTTCGCTTTAAAAACGGACCCTGGCAAATTGGTGGAGCTTAGCGGGATCGAACCGCTGACCTCCTGCATGCCATGCAGGCGCTCTCCCAGCTGAGCTAAAGCCCCGGATTTATCGCCTCGCGGCTCACATCACTTTCAAATGATGCATTTTAAAATGGCGTCCCCTAGGGGACTCGAACCCCTGTTACCGCCGTGAAAGGGCGGTGTCCTAGGCCACTAGACGAAGGGGACAAAACCTTCTTGATGCTGATGATCGACGCTGGATCCGGTCATCTTGCATCGTTTCAAAGCAGTGTAGCCGAGCTTTGAAACTCTAAATTTGGTGGAGCTTAGCGGGATCGAACCGCTGACCTCCTGCATGCCATGCAGGCGCTCTCCCAGCTGAGCTAAAGCCCCACATCAGTGGACGGGGCGCATGTTAAGCGTGAGTCGCAGAGCTGTCAAATTTATTTTTTACAATTTCGAAAGTTTTTTGTCGGTAATACAACCACTTACCATTCAGCCCCCGGAAAACCGGGGGACTGACAGGCGCAGGCATTGCCTCAGGCGATCGCACCCAGAAGCTTTTCCCATTCCTTGTTTTCTTTCTTCGAAACGCCACCCAGCAGATCAAGGGCCTGACGCAGGCGGAAGCGGGTCAGGTCCGGGCCCAGGATTTCCATCGCGTCCGTCACCGAGACGGAATTGGCTTGCCCGGTAATCGCGGCAAACATCAGCGGCATGGCATCACGCAGCTTGAGCTCCAGATGCTCGACGACTGCCTGTATGCTGCCCATGATCCGGTCCTTCTCCCACTGACGCAGGGACTCCAGTTTCCACAGGATCAACTGCATGACCTGACGCACCTGGTCAGCAGACAGCTTCTTGTGCTCGAACAGTTTGGCATCCGGCGTGACGCCACCGGCGAAGAAGAAACCGGCCAGCGGCGCAACCTGACTGAAGGTCTCCACCCTGCCCTGCACGTGCGGAGCGATCTTCATCATGTATTCAGGGTTCAACGCCCAGTGCTGAAGGCGCGAAGCGAACTCTTCTACCGGAAGTTCGCGCAGCCACTGACCATTGAGCCATGAAAGCTTCTCGATATCGAAGATCGGGCCGCCCAGAGAAACCCGCGACAGATCGAAATGCTCGACCATTTCCTCCAGGGAAAACTTCTCGCGCTCATCAGGCATCGACCAGCCCATACGGCCCAGGTAGTTGAGCATTGCTTCAGGCATGAAACCCATGCGCTCGTAGAAAGTGACCGACGTCGGGTTCTTGCGCTTGGACAGCTTGCTCTTGTCCGGGTTACGCAGCAGCGGCATGTAGCACAGCTGAGGCTTGTCCCAGCCAAAGTATTCATAAAGCAGGATCAGCTTGGGTGCCGACGGCAGCCACTCTTCACCGCGCAGCACGTGGGTGATGCCCATCAGGTGGTCATCGACGACGTTGGCCAGGAAGTATGTCGGCAGGCCATCGGTCTTCATCAACACTTGCATGTCCATGCGATCCCATGGGATCTCGACCTCGCCACGCAGCATGTCCGGCACGACGCAAACGCCCTCGGTCGGCACTTTCATGCGGATCACGTGAGGTTCGCCGGCCGCCAGACGACGGGCTACTTCTTCTTTGGATAGCAACAAGGCGCGGCCGTCATAGCGCGGCGTTTCGCCACGAGCGGTTTGCTCGGCACGCATTTGATCGAGCTCTTCTGCGGTGCAGAAACACGGGAAAGCGTGACCCAGCTCTACCAGCTGTTGCGCGTACTTCTGGTAGATGTCGCCCCGCTCGCTCTGCCGATATGGACCATGCGGACCACCGACATCCGGGCCTTCACTCCATTCAATACCCAGCCAGCGCAGCGCGTCGAAGATCTGCTGTTCCGACTCGCGGGTCGAACGCAGTTGATCGGTATCCTCGATACGCAGGATGAACTCACCGCCGTGCTGCTTGGCAAAGCAATAGTTGAAAAGGGCGATATAAGCCGTGCCAACGTGAGGGTCGCCAGTGGGCGAAGGCGCGATGCGGGTACGAACGGTGGTCATGAAAAATCCCGAAATAGGTCAAACAAGCCGTGAATATTAACAGGCGCCGAGGATACTGTGGGAGCCGAGCTTGCGCCGGGCGATGTCGTGGGACCGGCTTTAACCGGGAAGAGGCCAGTACAGGCGCTGAAAACGGGTCGTCTGAAATAACGCCTTCCCGGCTAAAGCCGGTCCCACGTCAGCTTCTCCCACATGATCCCGGCTTCAACAGGTCGAATCGCTAAACCGTCAGCAACCGCTCCCGCAGCTTGCCGATTTCGTCGCGCATCTGCGCTGCAGCTTCGAACTCCAGATCGCGGGCCAACTGGTACATTTTCTCTTCCAGTTGCCGAATACGCTTGGTGATCTCGCTCGGTGAGCGCAGCTCGTTTTCGTACTTGGCGCTTTCTTCCGCCGCCTTGGCCATGCCTTTGCGCTTTTTGCTGCGCGAGCCCGGCACGGTGGCGCCTTCCATGATGTCGGCCACATCCTTGAACACGCCTTTTGGCGTGATGCCATTGGCCAGGTTGAACGCGATCTGCTTGTCGCGACGCCGCTCGGTTTCGCCGATGGCACGCTCCATGGAGCCGGTGATGCGATCCGCGTACAGAATCGCCCGCCCATTGAGGTTACGGGCCGCACGACCAATGGTCTGGATCAGTGAGCGCTCGGAACGCAGGAAGCCTTCTTTGTCCGCATCGAGAATCGCCACCAACGACACTTCTGGCATATCCAGGCCTTCGCGCAGCAGGTTGATCCCCACCAATACATCGAAAGTCCCCAAACGCAGATCGCGGATAATCTCCACCCGCTCCACCGTATCGATGTCCGAGTGCAGATAACGCACCCGCACGCCGTGGTCTGCCAGGTAATCGGTCAGGTCTTCGGACATACGCTTGGTCAGCGTAGTGACCAGCACCCGCTCCTCCAGCGCAACGCGCTTGGTAATCTCCGATAGCAGATCATCCACCTGGGTCAGCGCCGGACGAATCTCGATTTGCGGGTCTACCAGCCCGGTTGGCCGCACAACCTGTTCGACGATACGACCGGCGTGTTCGGCCTCGTAGTTGCCCGGTGTTGCCGAGACAAAGATCGTCTGCGGACTGACCGCTTCCCACTCGTCAAATCGCATCGGCCGGTTATCCAGTGCCGATGGCAGACGGAACCCATATTCCACCAGGGTTTCCTTACGTGAGCGGTCGCCTTTATACATGGCACCGACCTGCGGCACGCTGACGTGGGATTCGTCGATGACCAGCAGCGCATCAGGCGGCAGATAGTCGTACAGCGTGGGCGGCGGCGCGCCCGAAGGACGCCCCGACAGGTAGCGCGAGTAGTTTTCAATGCCGTTGCAGTAACCCAGTTCCAGGATCATTTCCAGGTCGAAACGGGTCCGCTGCTCAAGACGCTGGGCTTCAACCAGCTTGTTGTTGGTGCGCAGGTACTCAAGACGCTCCTGCAACTCGACCTTTATACCCTCCATCGCTTCAACCAGGGTTTCCCGTGGCGTGACGTAGTGGCTCTTGGGGTAGAAGGTAAAGCGTGGCAGCTTGCGGATCACCTCACCGGTCAGCGGGTCGAACGACGAAATGCTCTCCACCTCATCGTCGAACAACTCGATGCGGATCGCTTCCAGATCCGACTCGGCGGGATAGATATCGATCACATCGCCGCGCACCCGGAACGTGGCCCGGGCGAAATCCATGTCATTGCGGGTGTATTGCAGGTCAGCCAGGCGACGCAGCAAGGCGCGTTGATCGAGCTTGTCGCCGCGATCCACGTGCAACACCATGCGCAGATAGGTTTCCGGGCTGCCCAGACCATAAATGCAGGACACCGTGGTGACGATAATGGCGTCCTTGCGCTCCAGCAGCGCCTTGGTTGCGGAGAGACGCATTTGTTCGATGTGGTCGTTGATCGACGCATCCTTCTCAATGAAGGTATCCGACGACGGCACATACGCCTCAGGCTGATAGTAATCGTAATAAGAGACGAAATACTCCACGGCATTGTTCGGGAAAAAGGCCTTGAACTCACCGTACAACTGCGCGGCCAAGGTCTTGTTCGGCGCGAGCACCAAGGTAGGGCGCTGCACCTGAGAGATCACGTTGGCGATGCTGAATGTCTTGCCTGAGCCGGTCACACCCAGCAAGGTCTGGTGCGCCAGCCCGGCATCGATCCCTTCGACCAGCTGGCGAATAGCCTCTGGCTGATCACCAGCAGGCTCAAAACGGGTTACGAGCTGAAACTCGGACATGACGTACCTCTTTGGTGGTTTACGCGCATACAGGCTCACGCAAGTGACAACGCGAAAACCAAAGAACGGCGTGCGTCTGACCCGCTAGCGGATCAGTCGTACAGAATATGAAGTGATGAGACTACAGATGGAGTCGCCATCGCCAGCTTTCAACCCACTACTTTCAACCTGCTGAATCGGCAGGTACTAAAGCGCCTCAATGCGGAATGCCGGTGGCAATATGACCAAAGGCGGACAAACACCTGCAAAAACCCACAAAAAACCCGTCACCGGCTGTCGCCCCGGTCCGCGATGCTCTCTATACTGACTCCCCGATTGTGCACCGCTCTGGCGCATTCGGTTCAGAGCGGGTTTCCCCTTACCCCTCACACAGAGCCGCCACAAAAATGAGCCTGTTCTCCGCTGTCGAAATGGCACCACGCGATCCTATCCTGGGCCTCAACGAAGCATTCAACGCCGATACCCGCACCACCAAGGTCAATCTTGGCGTGGGCGTCTATTGCAACGAAGAAGGACGTATTCCCCTTCTGCGCGCCGTTGCCGAAGCAGAGAATATTCGCGTGGCTCAACACGCTCCTCGTGGCTACCTGCCGATCGACGGCATCGCGGCTTACGACCTTGCCGTACAAAAACTGCTGCTGGGTGCCGATTCGCCGCTGATCGCTTCCGGCCGCGTTCTGACCACTCAGGCCGTGGGTGGCACCGGCGCACTGAAGATCGGCGCTGACTTCCTCAAGCAACTGCGCCCCGATGCCGTCGTGGCCATCAGCGATCCAAGCTGGGAAAACCACCGCGCCCTGTTTGAAACTGCCGGTTTCCCGGTGCAGAACTATCGCTACTATGATGCGACCAGCCATGACGTGAACCGTTCCGGCATGCTGGAAGACCTGCAGAATCTGCCATCTGGCTCGATCGTCGTACTGCACGCCTGCTGCCACAACCCGACCGGCGTAGACCTGACGCTGGACGACTGGAAAAAAGTGCTGGAAGTGGTCAAGAGCAAAGGCCACGTGCCGTTTCTGGACATGGCGTATCAGGGCTTCGGTACCGGTATTGACGAAGATGCGGTTGCAGTTCGTCTGTTCGCTGAATCCGGCCTGACGTTCTTTGCTTCCAGCTCGTTCTCCAAATCCTTCTCGCTGTACGGCGAACGTGTCGGCGCGCTGTCGATCATCACTGACTCGAAAGAAGAGACCGCCCGCGTCCTGTCCCAGGTCAAGCGCGTGATCCGCACCAACTACTCCAACCCGCCGACGCATGGCGCAACCATCGTTGCCGCGGTACTCAACAACCCTGAACTGCGCGCCAAGTGGGAAGAAGAGCTGGGCGAAATGCGCGTACGCATAAAGAGCATGCGCAAGGGGATGGTCGAGCGTCTTGCCAACAACCCTGCGGGCCAGGATTTCAGCTTCGTGGGTCGTCAGAGCGGTATGTTCTCCTACTCAGGCCTGACCACCGAGCAGGTACATCGCCTGCGTAACGAGTTCGGCATCTACGCCCTCGACACCGGCCGCATCTGCGTTGCTGCGCTGAATCAGAGCAACATCGATACCGTGTGCAAGGCGATTATCCAGGTGATCTAAGCCTTCACCGTGGTGAAAAAAAGGGAAGCAGACGAGTGTCTGGCTTCCCTTTTTTATTTGTATCCCATTTTATTTGTATCCCGCAGGACCGGCTTCAGCCGGGAGGGCGTCGGGACATTCGACAAATCTTTCTTCGCCAGAAACACTGCTCTCCCGGCTAAAGCCGGTCCTACAAGGTCAAGGGCTGAGCAAGCGTGCAGGCAGATATGACCCCTCACAGAAAAATTAACCCAGCATAGCCACGCCACGAACCTTTGTACCAACGCCGATACATTCCAGACATGCCCCCGACACCCCCTCACGCCACCCTTTCGCCGCGCCCCCCGGCGAAGTAGCATGGCGGGTAGCGTTGATCTTCAATAGCGGCCAGTGATGGCGGCATCACCAGGCAGTGGTCGCATCATGCAATCAACCGAAACTTCAGCTGAAATCCCACAAAGCAGCGACCCGCGCTGGAACACCCGCGCCCTGATCGTCGACGACGATGTACCGATTCGCGAATTGCTCTGCGATTACCTGGCACGCTTCAACATCCAGTGCCGGGGCGTGACCGACGGCACTGAAATGCGCAAGGCGCTGGAAGAAGAAAACTTCGACGTCATCGTCCTCGACCTCATGCTGCCCGGCGAAGACGGCCTGTCACTGTGTCGCTGGCTGCGCAGCACCTCGGACATCCCGATTCTGATGCTCACTGCCCGCTGTGAACCCACCGACCGGATCATTGGTCTGGAGCTGGGTGCCGACGATTACATGGCCAAACCTTTCGAGCCTCGCGAACTCGTCGCCCGTATCCAGACCGTGTTGCGCCGCGTGCGTGATGATCGCAACGATGAGCGCTCCACCGTACGTTTCGATGCCTGGCGCCTCAACAGCGTGCTGCGCCAGTTGATCGCCGCCGATGGTCTGGTGGTGCCACTGTCCAACGCTGAATTCCGCCTGTTGCGTGTTTTTCTGGAACGTCCGCGTCGGGTATTGAGCCGTGAGCAACTGCTGGACGCCGCTCGCGGTCGCTCCATAGAAGCCTTTGATCGCAGCATTGACCTGCTGGTCTCACGCCTGCGTCAGAAGCTGGGAGATGACCCGAAAAATCCACAGCTGATCAAAACCGTTCGCGGTGAGGGTTACCTGTTCGACGCAAGGGATATTGGTTGATCCGCTCCGCTGACACCCTCTTCGCCCGCCTGTTTGGGGGCGCGTTGATTGCTATTTTGCTCGCGCACCTGCTGGCGTTCATGTGGTTTAGGTTCTACGGGTTTCCACCACCCCCGCCTCCACCCATGTCCGAGTCAGGGCAGCAGATCGAAGGACGTGCTTTTCAGCGTCCAGAGAACGGTCCGCCGCCTGGCCACAGACCACCGTTTTTCCGCGGTCCTGTCGTGCCGCTGATCTTCCAGCTGATTACTCTGGTGATCGCTGCCTGGTACGGCGCGAAGGCATTGAGCCGACCGATTCAACGGCTGAGCAATGCCGCCGAAAGACTCAGCGAAAACCTCGACAGCCCCCCCATGGAAGTCAAAGGTCCATTGGAAGCCCGGCAGGCCGCACAGACATTCAACCTGATGCAGCAACGCATCCGCGAGCAGGTGCAACAGCGCGGGCGCATGCTTGCAGCCGTCTCCCATGACCTGCGCACGCCCCTTTCGCGCCTGAAACTGCGGGTCGAGCAAATCGACGAACCCAGACTGCACGGGCAGATGACTCAGGATCTGAACGACATGATTGGCATGCTCGATGCCACGCTGACCTACCTGAATGAGCAACGTACCAGTGAAATTGTGCAGTTGTTCGATCTGCAGGCCTTGATTGAGTCCCTGGCTGAAAACGCTCAGGACAATGGCGATGACGTGCAATCCATCGGCCAGTGCCTGCCGCTGAAGACCCAGCCCATGGCCCTGCGCTCGTGCATCAATAACCTGATCGACAATGCGCTGCGTTATGCCGGTCAGGCGCGGGTCGAGATTATCGATGACGCGCAACACGTGCGCGTCATGGTGATTGATCACGGCCCCGGGATCAGCGTCGAGCACCATGAAGCCGTGTTTGAGCCCTTCTACCGTCTGGAGGGCTCGCGCAACCGCAACTCCGGTGGCGTCGGTATGGGCATGACCATCGCCCGCGACGCCGCCCGGCGCATGGGCGGCGATTTGTCACTGGCCGAAACCCCCGGTGGCGGCCTGACCGCAATGCTGGTCTTGCCGCGCTTCTGAGCGGACGACGTAACGACGCCGATACACAGCCCACATACCCTCGACACCTGCCCCCAGGAAGCTTGACAAGCCGGTGCACCGTCACCGGATCAATCAACCTGAGGGAGTCAGCCTGATGATCAGTGGCGTTAGTAACAACAGCTATTCGAGCTACACCAGCTCCAGCGCAAGTACCGCTGCGAGCAAGAAATTCCAGGAGCAATTGCTGGCCAAACTGGACACCGATGGCGACGGCAGTGTCAGTAAAGATGAGCTGAGCGCCGCAAATTCGTCCTCCGACAGCAAGGACGGCATTACCGTTACGCTGAGTGAAGCGTTCAGCAGTCTGGACAGCAACGAAGATGACAGCCTCGACGCCGACGAACTGGCAGCTCTCACCCCGCCACCGCCTCCAGGCGGCCAGCCTGCGACCGATGTCGCCGAGGACGTGCTCAGCGCGCTGGACACCGACGGCGACGGTACGGTAAGCAGCGACGAGCTGACCGCCGGCTTGAGCAGCGCGGGCAGCACCGCCGACAGCGCCCAGGTGTTTGATGCACTGGACACCAACAAGGACGGCACCATCAGCCTTGAAGAACTGACCGCCAGCCTGCAACCGCAACAGCCCCCTGCTCCACCGGCCTCGACACAGCAATCCAGCGATCAGTTGTTCAGCTCGCTGGACGCTGACGGCAACGGCAGCATCAGCGCCGATGAACTCACCAGCGCCCTTGGCGCTACCTCAAACGACGGCACAACCGCCGAAAACAAGCCCTCTGAGGCCTTGAGCAGAATGGTTGCAGCATTGACCGAGCGTTACGACACCAGCGGCAACAAGCCGGTCGGCAAGTATCTCGATACGGCTGCCTGATATGAAACATTTGCCTGATAGACCTCTGTCAGGCAAAGCACAAAACCTGTGACGCCTCCGTTGTCCAGACGCCGCGCTGTCGCGTAGAAACAAGGACCCTGTAGGAGTGAGCTTGCTCGCGATAGCTGTCGATCTGTTAAGAAGATGTCGTCTGACCTGACGTGATCGCGAGCAAGCTCACTCCTACAGATCCAATGTTTGCCAAACGAGCGCAGCGTTTCAGCAACATCAAAACGCATCCTGATTCTGCGCCAGTGGACGAACTTGTCCCCATCGTCACCGGTCTGACATTTGCCTGCCTATTGAGTACCGCAAATGCCCGCATTCGACCCCGCCATGGTTATCTGGATTGTCGCCGCCTTAGCCATCTGCGGCGTCATCATACGACCGTGGCGGGTGCCGGAATTTGTCTGGGCGATGGGGGCCGCGGTGCTGCTCACGGCGTTGGGATTCATCCCACTGCACAAGGCGCTCGGTGCGGTGGCGGAAGGCGGTGATGTCTACCTGTTTCTGATCGGCATGATGGTCCTGGCTGAGTTGGCCCGACAGCAAGGCCTGTTCGACTGGCTGGCCATGCTTGCCGCAAAACACGCGAAAGGCTCGGGACAACGACTGTTTGATCTGGTGTTTCTGGTCGGCACTTTGGTCACCGTGTTTCTGTCCAACGACGCAACCGCCGTTGTCCTGACGCCCGCCGTCTACGCAGCAGCCCGCGCCGCCAAAGCCGAACCCCTGCCCTATCTGTTTATCTGCGCCTTCATCGCCAACGCGGCCAGTTTTGTCCTGCCGATTTCAAACCCGGCCAACCTGGTGATATTCGGCAGCAACATGCCGCCGTTGGCTACCTGGCTCTGGCACTTCAGCCTGCCTTCGATTGCGGCCATTGGCTTGACCTATCTCGTGCTGCGCCTCACGCAACGTACCCACCTGCGCAAACCTCTGGAAACAGACATCACCCTGCAACCGCTTTCCAGCGGTGCACGTCTGACGGCGTTCGGAATTGTGCTGACGGGGATCGTATTACTGAGTGCATCGGCGCTGGATGTACAACTCGGGCTACCGACGTTTTGTGCAGGCATCGCTACCGCTGCACTGATCCACATACGTCAGCGGCTTAACCCGCTGCCGGTGCTCAAGGCGGTTTCCTGGAGTGTCTTGCCGCTGGTGGCCGGTTTGTTCGTGCTGGTCGAGGGTTTGGCACTGACCGGCGTTATCGATCATCTGGCCCACGCGCTGAAATCGCTGGCCGACCAATCGGCCACTCAGGCGACGTGGGCATCCGGTGTGATCGTGGCGATTGCCAGCAACCTGATCAACAATCTGCCGGCCGGCCTGATTGCAGGCTCTGTCGGCCACATCGCCCAGTTGCCCACCGAAACCACCAGTGCATTGGTAATAGGCGTCGACCTGGGCCCCAACCTCTCCATCACCGGATCGCTGGCAACCTTGCTCTGGCTGATCGCCATCCGCCGCGAAGGTGAAAACGTCACGGCGATGGGCTTTCTACGGCTGGGAGTTCTGGTCATGCCACCAGCGTTGATCGGCGCACTGGCGGCGTTGTCGATTACCACCGGCTGACAACATGGCCTGTCAGGCCACGGCACTGGCAGGTTGCAACAGCCTTGCCTCCAGTTGCCGGGCAATGCCCTGCAGGTCCATCAACGTGGCCCGCCAGCTGTTTGCGCCGCTGCCGATGCTCACCAGCGAGCGCGCCCGATCATTGACCGACACCACTTTGCCCGCATTGGTCTGCCAACCCTGAGCGAGCATCGTCGGGTCAAACTGGTTAAACGAATCAATGGCTTCCACCTGGGACACTGCAAAGCCAAACGTCAGCGTTTCTCCCCTGACGACCAGCACGCGCGACAGCGGCGTATGGGGTTGCGGCAGCGATTCGATCAGGCTGCTGAGACACAACAGTGGAAGCTGCTCGCCCCGCAGATTGAATTGCCCCAGCAAGTGATTTTCCGGCTGAGCAAGGCCGATCATGTGCGTCGGTATCGAAAGAATTTCCAGTACCTGACTGAGCGGCGCGACGAACTGGGTCGGCGACTTGAATAACAGACAGGCCTGACGCATGACCGCTTTCGCCTTGCTCGCCCGGCTTTCTGATGATTGCGGTTGAGTCTGATAAAGCGCGGCGTAGTTCTTGACTCCGGATCGCTCCAGCAGAGCCTGATGATTGATCAGTACAGCCTGCAATCCCTCACCGAGGTTCATTACACCAGCCAACAGCTCCGGCTCGCGCAAGCCATAGGCAGGCATCGGCAGCAGGCTGTGGGGGTCCCGACGCTCAATGGCAACCATTCGGTCGTAACCAAAACCGGACACCCTGCCGTCGGTGGCCGTCAGCAACAAAAGCTGGCTCTTGGCTTGCGCGTTACTGCAGTCGAAACCCAACACCTGAGACAAACTCAGGACCGGAATTTTAGTATCACGGATCACGGTTACGCCCAGGCAATAGCCATTCCCAAAATCGGTCGGCGCGACCTGGGGCTTGTCCACCAACTCGGTGACCACGCTGGCATCAATGCTGAAATGTTGCCCGTCACACTCAAACACCAGGTAATGACGCAACTGGCTTTTCGCTTGCAACGTATCGCGACTGATCGGGCCCGCCGCCGTGTCCGCGGCGAACAGCACGCCGGGCAAGCTTGCCAGAAACGCCAGATCCAGCATGTAGATCAAGCGACTGTCATCAGCGGTCATGATCAGCGTGGGGATCAACCCGCCGCCCTCGCCGCCCGGCCCCAATGGGCAGAGCTGAGCGTCGGATGCCTTGACGATGTCGCACACGGCATCAATGGCAACGCCCAACAGGCCGCCGTTGTACTTGAGAATGGCAACCAGCGGGGTTGGCGCTTGCTCTGGCATGTCGTCGCTGAGCAAAGATCGTAGATCCACCAACGGAACCGGTCTGCCCCTTAAGGTGAAGACCCCGGCCAGTACACCGCGCGTGACAGGATGGCGTTGCAGATTGGTCGGCCAATGAACGGCCTCCATCAACGAGGTGGCTTCGATGCCCAGAAACGCACCGTTTATCTGCACCACGCCATAGGCGCGCAAGGTGTTCATGCAGGCAGCCCGGAAGGCTTGCTGGTACGGGCACTGGTATTCACAACGCCCTGCTCATTGCCAACCTTGGTCTGGTGCAATTCGAAAATGAGGGTTTCTACCTGACCCGCCGAATCCATTTGCTTGGCGGTTGCGGCATTGATGCTGTCGATGGCAACGGTGGTCTCGTTGACCCCTTTGACGATCTGCTCGAACGCGCTGCCGGCACTCAAGGAAATCTCGCTGCCGGATTTAATGCGGCTGACGGTTTCCAGGATCAGTTTGTTGATTTCCTTGGTGGCCAGCGAAGACTTCTCGGCCAGCTTGCGCACCTCATCAGCCACCACCGAGAAGCCCAGGCCATGTTCACCGGCTCTGGCAGCTTCGATGGCTGCGTTGAACGCGAGCATGTTGGTCTGGCTGGCGATTTCACTGATGACCTGAATGATGTCCTGAATATCTTCAGCAGACTTGCCAATCATGGTCATGGCTTCGGCTGCCCGGACCAGCGTTTCCGAGCCCTGACTGGCCTGTTCACGGGTCAGTCTGGCCAGGTCAGTGGCCTGATCAGTGCTCTGCGCCACATAGGAAATGGCGCTCATCAGGTTTTGCACTGAAGCGTCCATGGCTCGGGTTTTGGCTTCGATGGCTTCTTCCAGTTCGACCTGTTGAGTGATGTCCGTGGCGAACTTCACCACTTTATAAGGTTTGCCATCGCTGTCGAACACGGGGTTGTAGGTCGCTTGAATCCAGATGTGCTGGCCAAACTTGCTCAAACGCATGAACCGTCCGGAGAAGAACTGCCCTTGAGACAGGTCATGCCAGAACTCCCGGTACGCGGTGCTGCGCACATATTCTTCATCGCAGAAGATACGGTGGTGCTGACCACGCAGCTCTTGCAGGCTGTAACCCAGCGACTTGAGGAAGTTGGCGTTGGCATTGAGAATATTGCCCGCCATATCGAACTCGATCACGGCTTGCGCACGATCAATCGCATTGACCTTGCCCTGACGCTCAGCGCTGCTTTCTTTTATTTCGGTGACATCCAGCGCGAACTTGACCACTTTGTAAGGCTGGCCATGGGAGTCGAGGATCGGGTTGTAAGTGGCCTGAATCCAGATTTCCTTGCCGTCTTTGCGCTTGCGTCGATATTCATTGGTGTCGTATTCGCCGCGACCGAGTTTTTCCCAAAACTCGCGGTAGCCCATGCTGGAACCGAACTCTTCGGTGCAGAACATCCGGTGCGGCTGGCCGATCACTTCGTCCAGCTCATAACCAAACACCGCGAGGAAATTAGGGTTGGCAGACAGGACTTTGCCGGTCAGGTCAAATTCGATCACCGCCTGAGAGCGCTCGATGGCGGTGACCTTGCCGACGAACTCGGCATTGCGGGCACGCACTTCAGTGACGTCGTTGGCAAACTTCACGATTTTGTACGGACGGCCATCGGGATCAAAGATTGGGTTGTAGGTGGCGCTGATCCAGACTTCACGCCCGCCCTTGCCCAGTCGCATGTACTCGCCGGAATCGTATTCACCACGTTCAAGCTTGGCCCAGAAGGCCCGATAGGCCGGGCTGTTGAGGTATTGATCATCGCAGAACATGCGATGGTGCTGGCCCAGCACTTCGTCCAGACGGTAGCCAAGAACATTAAGAAAATTTTCATTGGCCGCCAGCACGCGACCATTCAGATCAAACTCGATCACGCCCTGAGAACGCTGAATGGCTTCAACCTTGCCTTCGTACTCCGCATTGCGCATGCGCTGATCGGTAATGTCCGTGGCGAACTTCACGACTTTGAACGGCTCGCCGGCCTGATTCAGAATCGGGTTATACGTCGCCTGCAACCAGATTTCGTTGCCGCCCTTGCCCAGCCGTTTGTACTGCCCCTGATCAAACTGCCCGGCCGCCAGCTTTCGCCAGAAATCGGCATACTCAGGGCTTGAAGCGTATTCCGGGGTGCAGAACATCCGATGATGGCGGCCCTGAACTTCTTCGAGACGATAGCCCACCTTGTCGAGAAAATTGGCGTTGGCCTGCAGTATGTTGCCTTCCAGATCAAACTCGATCATCGCCTGGGAATGATTGATGGCATTCATCAAAGAGTTCAGATCGATGGCAGATTCAACAGATGAGTTTGCAGATGGAGTAGACATGGGCGGGTCTCGAAAAGGGAGCAATCGTCGGGTTCTTATTGTTGCGTTGTCGGCCCTGACTGAAACTTCCTTAATGAAACTTCACAACCATCCGATCAGCGGGTGGCTATGTGCCATTAATGACGGATTGAGCGTAACTTACGTTATTCCGCTGCCCTTGATAATCATTATTTTCAATAGATCCGATAATATTTTCCGGAACTTTTCCATTGCCGCCAAGGTCCCGCCCGCCGTGCCGTACAGGCAACAAGACCGCCCGATCGCCCTTATCTGGATTCAAATATGGATCCAATTAACCTGACGTCAAAGTGCCTTTGGGGACAAAGACAATTATTGAGCTTTTGCAGCCCTCATACTGAAAAGGCATAACGGCAGAAGGTCATATCGCAAAAAAGACCGCCCGACTCTTCAGTCTTAAAGCGGCCTTAACTTCTTCAAATCACACTGTCTACTGATAACTCAATACACGCTCTGCAAAATGCACCTTGATGCAGTGTTGCATTGAGCGTTCATCATGCCTTGTCGAGCGACTCGACGCCCATTTCATCCCAGACCTCTTCTGCCAGGTGAAACGTCGCGTTGGCCGCCGGAATACCGCAGTAGATTGCGCTCTGCATCAGCACTTCCTTGATCTCTTCGCGAGTCACACCATTGTGCTTTGCCGCCTTGAGATGCAGGCGCAGTTCGCCTTCACGGTTCATACCGATCAGCATGGCGATCGTCACCAGGCTGCGGGTGTGACGCGGCAGGCCAGGGCGAGTCCAGATGTCACCCCAGGCGTGGCGGGTGATCATTTCCTGAAACTCTTCGTTGAACGGCGTGAGTTTCTTCAGGCTGTTGTCGACATGGGCATCGCCCAGCACAGCGCGACGCACTTGCATGCCGGCTTCGTAACGTTGTTTTTCGTCCATTGCAAACTCCGGATTCAGGCTTTCAAGAAAGTCACGACACGATCACCAAACGCCCTTCCCGCTTCGATGCTGGAAAGGTGTGCAGCGTGAAATTCGGCGTACTCGGCACCGGCGATGCGCTCGGTCAGAAAACGCCCGTCGGCGGGTGTGGTAACAGCATCCTGGGTGCCGCAAACCACCAGCACCGGCAGCGTAATTGCACTGATCTGCTCGCGGAAATCCGCGTCGCGCACCGCTGCGCAGTTGGCGGCATAGCCCTGTGGTGAGGTCTGGGCCAGCATGTCCACCACAGGCTCTACCCGCTGCGGCTCGGCTTTGGCAAATTCAGGAGTGAACCAGCGTGCAACCGACGCCTCGCGCAGTGCCTGCATAGCGCCTTCGCCGTCGCGCAAGACGGTTTCAATACGCGGGTTCCAGACATCAGGAGTGCCGATCTTCGCCGCGGTGTTGCACACCACCACCCGTTGCAGACGCTGCGGCGCATTGATCGCCAGCCACTGGCCAATCAGACCGCCCATGGACAGACCGCAGAACAACACGCTCGGCAGTTGCAAGGCGTCCAGCAAGGCCAATACGTCGCGGCCGTTCTGCTCGATGCTGTAAGGCCCTTCGGTCACCAGCGATTGACCGTGCCCGCGGGTGTCGTAGCGCAGCACCTGAAAGTGCTCGGTGAAAGCAGGCATCTGCGAATCCCACATGCTCAGATTGGTGCCCAGCGAATTGGACAACAGCAAAACCGGCGCGCCTTGCGGGCCATCGAGTTGGTAATGCAGATCGCCGTCGGGGAGTTGGATGAAAGGCATTTTTGGCTCCTGTGGGTTGAATTGGAAATCATTCCCTGTGGGAGCGGTGCTTGCCCGCGATAAGGCTGGACGCGATCTAAAGTGAACCGCGTTCAGCCTTATCGCGGGCAAGCACCGCTCCCACAGTTGAAGTCCTGCGCTAAATCTTGGCCAAGGCCACCGCCCTCTCCACCCACTGCTGCGCAAGGCCTAGGTAGTTGGCAGGATCAAGCAGATGGTCCAGTTCTGCGGCAGAAAGCTCGGCACTGACCTGTGGATCTGCGCCAAGCACTTCGCGCAGGTGCAGGCCCTGCTGAACGGCTCGACGGCAGCTTTGTTCAATCAGATGATGCGCAGCGTCGCGGCCTATACGCTGGGCCAAAGCGATGCTGACCGCCTCGGCAAGCACCAGGCCTTGGGTGGAATCCAGATTGGTGAGCATCTGCTCTGCGTTAACTTCCAGCGCAGGAATCACTTGCAAAGCCTGCTGCAGCGATCCGGAGACCAGGCAGCACAATTCAGGCAAGGTTTCCCATTCGGCGTGCCACAGACCGAGGCTGCGCTCGTGCTCCTGAGGCATGGCCGCGAACATCGTTGCAACCAGCCCTGGTGCGCGCACGGAAGCGCTGATCATCACCGCCGCTCCCACAGGATTGCGCTTGTGGGGCATGGTCGATGATCCGCCCTTGCCTGCTGCCGCTGGCTCGAAGACTTCGCCCACTTCAGTCTGCATCAACAGACTGATATCCCGGCCAATCTTGCCCAGGCTACCGGCGATCAGGCCCAGCCAGCTGGCGAACTCCACCAGACGGTCACGCTGGGTGTGCCATGGCTGCTCCGGCAAGCTCAGTTGCAGTTCGCGGGCCAACGCTTCGGCAACGGGCATAGCGTGATTGCCCAATGCCGCGAGGGTGCCGGAAGCGCCGCCAAACTGGAGGCTCAACAACCTTGGTTTGAGTTCTTGCAAGCGTTGACGATGACGGGTTACCGCCCCCAGCCATCCGGCGATTTTCATGCCGAGAGTGACCGGGGTCGCCTGCTGCAACCAGGTGCGCCCGGCCAATGGCGTCGCGGCATAGCGCTGGGCCTGTCCGGAAAGCGTTTCAGCCAGCTCAGCCAGATCCCGTTCCAGCAACACAATGGCGGCGCGTAATTGCAGCACCAGTCCGCTGTCCATCACATCCTGGCTGGTAGCGCCCATGTGCACGTAGCGTTCAGCCGTTGGATTACGTGCAGCGATCTTCTTGCCCAGCGCCTTGACCAGCGGGATGGCTGAATTACCGGCGTTGCCAATCGCAACTGCCAACTCGGCAAGGTCGAACAGCTCGGCGCGGCAACTGGCCTGAATGTCTTCGACCACCTCAGCGGGAATCAACCCCGTGCCGGCCTCGGCCCGGGCCAGCGCCGCTTCAAAGTCGAGCATGCCTTGCAGCCGACCATGATCTGAGAAGATTTCGCTCATCTTCGGCTGGCTGAAATACGCGTCGAAAAGTTGCTGACTCGATCTGTTCAAAACATGACTCCAGAATTCATGTGGCATCCGAATGGCTGACCCAGCCTTTGATCAGCACCGCAATGGCCGCCAGTGCCGCGGGCACCACCAGCGCGGTCAGTACTTGCTCGAAATTCCAGCCCAGGCCCAGCAACGTGGCACCTGCCCATGCGCCGAGAATCGCACCGAAACGCCCGATACCCAGCATCCACGAAACCCCCGTGGCACGACCCTGAGTGGGATAGAACCGCGCCGCCAGCGAAGGCATTGCCGATTGCGCACCGTTGATACACATACCGGCCAACAGCACCAGAGTCGCCAACACGGCGACATTACCCAGGCTCTGCCCCACCAGCCAGGCGAACACGCCCGCCAGAAAGTACGCGCAGCCAATCACTTTGTGCGGGTTGTACTTGTCCATGGCCCAGCCCACACCAACCGCGCTTAATACGCCGCCAAACTGAAACAGAGCCCCGATAAAGGCCGATTGTTCCATGCTCGCGCCGCTGTCGCGCATCAGGGTCGGCAACCAACTCGTCAGCAGGTAAACGATCACCAGGCCCATGAAATAGGTCAGCCACAGCAATAAGGTCCCGGCGCTGTAGGTGCCGGAAAATATGACTTTCAAAACGTTACGACTGCGCACAGTTTTCTGTTCCGGCACGCTGAAGTCTTTGGCGGCGTTGACTTCCTGACGGGAGATCGGGGCCAGCACCTTGCGAATCCGGTCCACGCCGAGGTTGCGTACCACCAGAAAACGCGCCGACTCCGGCAGCCAGATCATCAGCACTACAGTGAGGATCAGCGGCAGAATCCCGCCGAGCATCAACAGGCTGTGCCAACCCATGGCAGGGATCAGCTTGGCGGAAACAAAACCGCCGCAGGCCATGCCGAGGTTGAAGCCGCAGAACATGCTGGTCACCAGCAGTGACTTGAGACGCTCCGGGGTGTATTCCGAGAGCAACGTGGTGGCATTGGGCATCGCAGCGCCAAGGCCAAGACCGGTGAGCAAGCGCAGGATCAGCAATTGATCGATGTTGCTGCTGTACGCCGACAGCAGGCTGAACAGACCGAACAGAAAAACGGCCACGACCAGCACGACCTTACGTCCAAAACGGTCAGCCAGCGGACCGGAACCCAGCGCACCGAACACCATGCCGATCAGCGCGGCGCTCATCACCGGGCCAAGGCTGGCACGGTCGATGCCCCACTCCGCACTCAATGCGGGGGCGATGAAACCCATGGCGGCCGTGTCGAGACCATCAAGAAATACAATCAGAAAACACAGGATCACCACTCGCCACTGATAACGGGACAAGGGTTGAGCATTGATAAAGGCCTGCACATCGAGTGTGCCGGCCTCGGGCACGCGAGCCGAGAGCGTCATGGTGGTTCCTTGTTATTGTTTTTTGGGGTCGCTATTTGAATATAAATACTCTTTGTAGGAGCGCACGAGCACCGCGAGGCCGCGCTGGCGGTGTATCAGGCAGACCGCCATCGCGGCCTCGCTTTGCTCGTGCGCTCCTACAGATTCGCGTGTATCTGTAAATCAAAAATCGAAAAACACCGTCTCATCTTCACCCTGCACCCGGATGTCAAAACGGTATGCCAGCTTGCCGTCGACCGTGCAACGCTTGGCAACAAGGGTCTCACGGCGGATAGGCTGTTCGATCAGGTTCAGGACCGGGTCCTTTGCATTGGCTTCAGCTTCGTCGTCGAAATACAGCCGCGTCTGCAGATGGATATTGATGCCACGGGCAAACAGCGACACGTTGATGTGTGCCGCCATGGGCACACCCGCCGCGTTATGCACGGTGCCAGGCTTGATCGTGTTCAACAACCACTGGCCATCTTCTCCCGTGGCGGTACGACCGAAGCCGTTGAAGGGTTTTTCCGGGTCGTAAATCGGGTCGTAATGACCCTTGTGGTCTGCTTGCCAGAATTCCAGAAAGGCGTCACGAATCAGGTGACCGTTACCATCGAAAACATTACCCAGCAGCACGATGTGCTCGCCCGGTGCATTGGGCAGGACCATTTCGTGAGTGATTTCCAGATCACGGGGCGGATTGCCCGCGGCTTCCAGCGCCAGGCCGATATGCACGTAAGGGCCAGCCGTTTGTGAAGGTGTTTCAGGCAGCAATTGAACCGGCATGTCATAAGCTCCTTAGCGATTTTCGAAGTGCGTCGCGCGCTGACCACGCAGGACGATATCAAAGCGATAAGCCAGGCTGTCCATCGGATTGGCCATGCCCATGTCGAGCCGGGCAATCAGACTCTGCACCGCGTCCGGATCGGCAATCGATTTGACGATCGGGCATAACGGGATCAGCGGATCACCTTCGAAATACAGCTGCGTGATCAAGCGTGTCGCAATCGACGGACCACTGATCGACACATGAATATGCGCCGGGCGCCAGTCATTGGGGCCGTTGCGCCACGGGTAAGGACCGGGTTTGACGGTACGGAAACTGTAGTTGCCATCACGATCGGTCAAGGCCCGACCTACTCCGCCGAAGTTCGGATCGATGGGCGCCAGGTAGGCATCGCGCTTGTGGCGATAACGGCCACCCGCGTTGGCTTGCCAGATCTCCACCAGGGTGTGCGGAATCGGCTTGCCGTATTGGTCATACACCCGCCCGGCCAGAATGATCCGCTCGCCAATGGGCAGACCGCCGTTATTGAAGTTCAGCAACAGGTCGTTGTCGTGCTCGCCGAATTTCAGATGGGAAAAGTCCGGGCCGGTGGCTTCGGAGACCGATTGCGGAATGCTGACCAGCGCCTGTCGCGGGGAGCGCAGGATCGAGGTCTTGTAATCGGGGGTCAGTGCTTTGGGGTGCCAGTTTCGGTCACGGACGACGAAACGGCTGCTGCTCGCATCAGACATGCGGTTCTCCCTGGTTTTTTATAATGAGGAGTCTTTGTTGATGTCGCGCAGTTTCTCCCGACTTAACCAAAACCTGAACTGAATAAATCAAACTCATCCATATCCAAATGGTTATGGATGATCTGTCTGGACGTAGGCCTTGCCCGCTTCCTGCAACACATCGACGCACCACTGCGCGGCTCGCGACAAAGGCAGCGCCGGATTGCTGCAAATGCCCACCGAGCCGCCGGGTTCGCGAATACCAAGCTCCAGCTCGTGCAGCTCACCGGTGCGCAAATCCTGCTGAACGGCATCGAAAGGCGCGATCCAGATCGCGTCGCTGCATTGCACGTAACGGCGGCTCAAGGTCAGCGACAGGGTTTCCAGACGCTGGCGTGGCGGGCTGATACCGCATTGCACGAACAGGCTGTCGGCAAACTTGCGAATGGTGGTGCCTGCCAGGGGCAGAACCATGGGGTAATTTTCCAGGCTTTCACGGCGCAACGAGCCCTCCAGCAACGGGTGGTCGCGCCGGACGACAAGGGTCATGGATTCGCTGTACAGGTGCTCAAAGGTCAGACCCTGAATCTGTGGACTGTCGGTCATTCGACCGACCACCAGATCCAGTTCGCCGACCCGCAATTGCGAAAGCAGATAGGCGCTGGGGCCCGTCATGACGCTGACGATCAATGCCGGATGACGCTCATGCAGACGGCGCACCACTTCCGGGACCAGCAGGCTTTCCACGGTCGATAACACCCCGAGCCGGGCGGTCACCGGCTCATGCTCGCCGGAACGCAGGCTGTTCACGCCTTCACGCAACGACTGCACGCTGGGCCCGGCAAAGCGCAGAAACGCCACGCCCGCCTCGGTCAACGCTGCGCCGCTTTTACTGCGCAGAAACAGTTGGGTTTCCAGCAGGGTTTCCAGCTCCTTGAGGGTTTTGGAAAGTGCTGGCTGACTGATCGCCAACTGATCCGACGCCCGCGCCAGACTGCCTTGGCGGGCAACCTCGAGGAAACACACCAGGTGACGGAATTTGATTCGGGTATCAATGTTCAATTCGGTGGCCGCCTTACTTTTTTTACGAATTCGTGATGATTTTCTTTGGTGCTCATCAACAACACACAATTACTTGAGTTGGAACACTATCCCTGTGGGAACGGTGCTTGCCCGCGATCAGGCTGGATGCGATCTAAAGTGAACCGCGTCCAGCCTGATCGCGGGCAAGCACCGCTCCCACAAGGTAATCGCATTCCAAACCCAGCCGCTGCGCGCTCTCATCGCTGCCCCCGAAACTGCCTGGGCGACTGGCCCGTGCAGCGTTTGAAGAATCGGGAAAAGTAAGCAGGTTCGGAAAACCCCAACCGGTCCGAAATCTGATTGATGGTCAGTGTGGTGTAAACCAGATCGCGCCTGGCTTCCAGCAGCAGACGCTGATTGATGATCTGTAGCGCCGACTGATCGGTCAGCCGTCGACACAGGCTGTTCAGCCAGGCAGCGCTGATATTCAGCTGTTCAGCGTAGTGCTCGATGGACCAGTGCTGGCGGAACTGCTCGCCTACCAACCGGGTAAACGCCTGCAGATGCTCGCGGCCTTTTTCATGGGAGGGCATCGCGGATGAAGACAGCGCAATGCTGCGCCGATCCAGCCAGATCGACAGTAGAGTGACCAGCGCATGCAGCATCGAGTCCCGTCCGGATTTATGCTGCGCGTACTCGTCACTGATCGAAGCAAATAACGGGTCCAGCTGCTTGCGCTGCTCACTGTCGACCCCATGGCAATGGGCGGTACTCAGTGCTGGAGACGCCAGCGCCGCACTCAATTGTTCCGCCAACGGTTGCGCCAGGCTGAGGATGTAACCCTGGATATCCGGGGAAAAACTGAAACGATGCACGCTCAATGCCGGAATTACCTGCAAGGCAGCGCTTTCCACCTGCCGGGTGACACCTTCGACATGCAGGGTTGCCTGCCCGGACTGCACGTAAAGCAACTGGACAAGGTCGCTGTGGGAGTGGGTCTGTATTTCCCAGCCATGGAGCTGACTTCGCTCAGGTATCGACTCGCAATGCAGCAGATCGGGGGTCGGCCAGAGCGCTGTTTCGCCGTAGAGCTTGAATACCGGGACGCTTTCAGCAACCGCATCACGCATGTCAGCCCTCCTCGACGAGTTATGAAAAGTCCAGAAAATGCAGCGCATAATGTCTTCTTCTCTGCTCAACAGCCACTAAAAATACAGGACAGATAAAAACAACATATAAAAAGGTTCTGCCATGAAAACCCAGATCGCCATTATTGGCTGCGGGCCGTCCGGCCTTTTACTCGGTCAATTGCTCCAGCAGGCCGGTATCGACAACGTCATCGTCGAACGCAAGAATCCCGAGCATATCCTCTCCCGAATCCGCGCTGGCGTGCTTGAACAAGGCACCGTCGACCTGCTGCGTGAGGCCGGGGTCAGCCAGCGTCTGGACAGCGAAGGCCTGCCCCACGACGGTTTCCAGGTGGCTTTCGACGGGCGCACTGAACGCATTGATCTGCAGAGTCTGACGGGCGGCAAACACGTCACGGTCTACGGCCAGACCGAAGTCACCCGCGACCTGCTGCAAGCGCGGGACGCATCAGGCGCCATCAGCTTCTTCGATGCCTGCAATGTCCAGCCTCATGATCTGAAAACCGATGCCCCTTATCTGACCTTCGAGCATGAGGGCCAGAGCATACATCTGGATTGCGACTACATCGCCGGGTGCGATGGCTTCCATGGCGTCTCCCGGCAGGCGATTCCTGCCGAAGCGCTGGAAGTTTTCGAAAGGGTCTATCCGTTTGGCTGGCTTGGCGTGCTGGCGGATACCCCGCCCGTCAGTGAGGAGTTGATCTACGCTCGTCACGAACGCGGCTTCGCCCTGTGCAGCATGCGCTCGCCCACGCGTACCCGGTATTACGTGCAGGTGGATGCAGGGGAAAAAATCGAGGACTGGCCGGATGAGCGGTTCTGGGATGAACTCAAGCGCCGTCTGCCCGCTGATGTCGCCCAGCGCCTGGTCACGGGCACATCCATTGAAAAGAGCATCGCTCCGCTGCGCAGCTTCGTGGTTGAGCCAATGCAATACGGTCGGCTGTTTCTGCTGGGTGACGCCGCGCATATCGTGCCACCTACCGGGGCCAAAGGTTTGAACCTGGCAGCCAGCGACGTCAATACGCTGTATCGCATCCTGATCAAGGTGTATCGCGAGGGCCGCACCGATCTCTTGCAACGCTATTCAGAGATTTGCCTGCGTCGGGTGTGGAAAGCCGAGCGGTTTTCCTGGTGGATGACCTCAATGCTGCATCGCTTTCCCGACAACGACTCGTTCAGCCAGCGCCTGCAACAAACCGAGCTGGACTACTTTGTCGGTTCAGACGCAGGCCGCCGCAGTATTGCGGAAAATTATGTAGGTCTGCCATTCGAAGACATCCAATAAGCTGGAGCGCTTTGAACAGCCTGAAATAGCGCGCTGCACCGCAAAGCAACTGAAAATCAAGGGAAAATCAGTATTTTTGTGGCTGTTCATTTCGTGATCATTGGCCAAAAACCGCAGCCCATATGGCTTTGGCAATGTTATCCACAGACATACCCCCACTTTTCGTGGACAACTTTTGTCTGGTTTTGTGAAGTGGATTCAGGGAGGCATATGTGCCCCCGATTGGCAATGCAAAATCTGTACGACACACCAGAAACCTGTAGGAGCTCACGAACACCGCGAGGCGGCGATGGCGGAGTGTCAGACAAACCGCCATCGCTGCCTCGCGGTGCTCGTGAGCTCCTACAGGGAATTTGCCTGACGTGAAGTCGCGTCAAGCCCGCATTTTGTACCGCAACCACACTCCACCTTCGTCCTGAACATCGGCCGACACCAGTTTCAGGTAAGCCGGTTGCTTCCAGGCCTCGGTCGATACCTCGAAAGAGGCGGGATGCTCGCCTCGGCCGTCGATCAATGGCAGCAGCAAAACGCTGACTTCGTCCACCAGCCCCGCATTCAGGAATGAACCGCTGACATGGGGTCCGCCTTCTACGATCAGACGCTTGCGGCCCAGTTCGCTGGCGAGGATGTCGACGACTTCATTCAGATCGATGTCGGTCTTGCCGCCGAAAATGTAGGACACATTGATGGATTGCAGATACGCGAGGTAATCGTCTTCCACGGATTCGCTGACCACTTCAACCACATGGGAGCCCAGCGCCTGATTGCTCTTCCAGGCCACTTTGCCGTGTGGATCGATGGAGATGGCGTAGGTTTCAGCGTTGCGGTCAGCGAAATGATGGGTGCGTGGCACCGAAGATTTGGCCAGCCCACGAGGGTAATCGTCGCCGTGAGAGATTTCCTGCATGGTCACGCGGCCGCAGATCCATGCATCGAAATTGAAAGTCTTTGCCAGCTCCTCATAGAGATCGCCAGCCGCATTCTTGAAAGGCCGCTCCCAACCATCAGTCAGGGCGTGGCCGTCCAGCGAGGACATCATGTGGCAGATGATATAAGGCTTCATGGTAGTGCTCCGGGCAGGTGACTTCGCCAAGCATGGCGTTGTAGTACCGACCCGTAGCGTTTGGGGATAGTTCGATTGCTGATGCTGCCAACGTCATCGGAGCCTTCAGCAGCTCTTATACACCCCCCCTGAATTTAAGAGCAACTTCCTGTAGGAGCGCGCTTGCCCGCGATTGCGTCAGCCCAGGCAATATATCCATCGACTGACAGACCGAATCGCGGGCAAGCGCGCTCCTACAGGTCTCCGGTCGCTGCGCGACAGCGTGGTGTCAGGGACATTGGTGTGTTCCTACAAGTCAGTTCGCGGTGCCGTGGACACCGCGAGTGACCCATCAAAGCTTGAACTTGCCCACCATGCTCTGCAGGTGCACGCCCAACCGCGCCAGCTCAACGCTGGACGCTGCGGTCTCTTCACTGGCAGCGGAGGTCTGCTCGGAAATATCCCGGACATTCAGCACGCTGCGGTTGATCTCGTCGGCCACGGCGGATTGCTGTTCGGCCGCTGCGGCGATCTGCTGATTCATCAACTCGATGGACGAAACAGAACGCGTGATGCTGACCAGAGACGTAGCAGCACGTTGAGTCAGTTCCACGCTGCTGTCGGTCAACGAGCGGCTGTTTTCCAGAATGGTTGCGACGCGCTGGGTACCGGTGTGCAGCCCGGTGATCAGGCCTTCAATTTCTTCGGTGGACGTCTGGGTACGTTGCGCCAGGCTGCGGACTTCGTCAGCTACCACGGCAAAACCACGGCCGGCTTCACCGGCACGTGCCGCTTCAATGGCAGCGTTGAGGGCCAGCAGGTTGGTTTGCTGCGCCACCGACTTGATCACGTCCAGCACGCTGCCGATCTTGTCGCTTTCGCTTTGCAGATCGTTCATGGCGACGGTGGAGTGGCCGACTTCTTCAGCCAGTCGACCAATCTGCTGCATGGCTTGGGTCACCACCTCATCGCCCTGCTTCGCTTCGCGGCTGGCGTTGACGGCGGCTTCGGAAGCCTCTTCAGCGTTGCGTGCGACTTCCTGCACCGTGGCGGTCATTTCGTTCATGGCGGTGGCCACCTGATCGGTTTCCACCTTCTGGCTATTCACGCCCGCGCTGGTCTGCTCGGTCACCGCTGACAGCTGCTCGGCGGCACTGGCGATCTGCACCACACCATCACTGATACCGCCAATCAGATCACGCAGCCCCACGGTCATGCGCTGCATGCTGGTTTGCAGCTGGCCCAATTCGTCTTTGCGAGTGACCGCCATGTTGTGGCTCAGATCACCATTGGCTACGAACTCGGCATTGCGCAGGGTTTCCATCAAAGGCCCGACGATCAGGCGAGTGATGAGCCATGCAGCCAGAATGCCGAACAGCAGCGCAGCGAGGGTCGCGCCCGCCAGAAACATGTTGGCGTTATTCACGTCATTGGTGCGCAGCACGATCTGGTTGGCGGTCATTTTCTTGCTGGCTTCCAGCAATCGGGTTACGTCGTTCGTCAGGGCAATCTGCGCCTGCTCGGCCTTGCTGACGCTATCGCTGAACTGCGCGATAGCGGCTCGAAATGCGACCAGCGCCTGGTCAATGCCCTGAACGGCTTGAGGTGAAGACTGACTGAGATTCTTCAGGTTGTTACGCGCTGCATCTACAGCGGCGAGTGCTGGTTGCAGGTATTCAGGCTTGGTGCTGTAGGTGTAAGTCTGAGCGTGGGAGCGTGCCTGCTGAATGAGGCGATTCTGTGTGGTCATGGCCCGAGCCTGCGAGTCCGCCTCGCCCGCCTCGTCCTGAATTTTTTCCAGTTCCGCGATCATCGTATCAACCTGAGCGCTGATCGAACTGCGTGCCGCCTCACGACTCTGGGTCGCCTGGACGAAATCGTTGAAATGGTTTTTGTAGACAGCCACGGCATCACTGACTTCGCCAATCAGGCCAAGGCTGGCGCCGGTGACGAAAAAGGTTTTCATGTGACGGGTCTGGGTTTCCAGCTTGCCAAGATAGCTGGTGACCGCAGCGGCACGCTCGGCATCCGGGTTAAGCATGTAACTCAGTCGAGCAATGCGCAGGTCACGCGCCTGTTCGTTGAGGGTCGCGATGGATGCCACCTTGTCACCACGCTCGGCCAACGATTGCAAACCGGACCAGCCGGTAAAAGCGATCAAACACGTAAGGATCAGCACCAGAGCGAAGCCTAGTGAAAGTTTTGCTTTGACACTGATATTCGCCAGTGTTGTGTTAATCGCTGTGAGCATAGAACCGTCCGGTTAATGATGAGGTTGATGAGGGCGGCCCTGCTCTCTTACGCGCGCATCCGTTTTGCGCGACATCAAAATGACATCACTCCATGATAAACGTTTCAGCATTGGAGGAAATAAGCTTCAAATGACAGACGGCCGGTTAGCAGGTGCTACCGGCACAAGATCTGGTTTTGCGGGGGAGACAGCGGGGCTAGACAGGTCGTTAGGTATTTATTACGGAATATTTCTACGCTGCTGCAGCAACCCGTGTCTGCAGATCGAGCGTGACGCCAATCAGGCGGGCGAAGATTTCCAACGTCTGAATCAGATCCGGATCATCCAGTCTGGCAGGCAGCGGATCCAGCGCGCATAGCGTGCCGAAAAACGCCCCGTCAGCCAGAATGATCGGTAACGACACATAGCTTTCGAAACCATACTGTTTGGGCACAGGATGATTCACGAAGCGCGGGTCCTCACTGACTTTAGAAATCACCACGGCGGCGTGATGCTGACGAATTTCCTTGCAGATGGTCGCTTCAACGTCCAGCTCATCGCCAGGGCCGACACCAAACTGGATTTCATCGTGGACAGCGCAGGCAATCCAGCGCTGGTCGGTAACCCGCGCAATGGCCGCAAAGCGTAGCGATGTCAGTCGCGTCATCAGGCGCAGAATATTGGAAGTCGCTTCGACCTCGGCGATCGCTGCGACCTCAGCATCAGTCAATTGGATGGCTGTCACGTATGTGTACTCGTATGTTTCGGATTCCAGACGTACCGTGAGCTCCTTCACAAAACGCCAGGCGGTTGCGCATCCTACGTTGGCAATCCCCTGTCGGGCAACTGCCTGTGATGCCGCACCCTGCCCGCCTAGCGTCGCTCCTCACGAATAAACGCTTCGCCCAACGCCCCCGGTTGATTGCCTGATCCAGCAGCCTTTGCGTTTTTATCCATTGCCACCCAAATCATGACCATCAGCGTGACGGCATAGGGCGTCATCAGCACGAAGTACTGCGGCAGGCGAATACCCGTGGACGCCAGCTGCGGGATCAGCGCCTCGATGCAGCCGAACAGCACGGCACCGGCCAGAGCGCGCCAAGGCGACCAGCGGGCAAAAATCACCAGAGAAACCGCAATCCAGCCGCGTCCGCCGGTCATGTCGGCAATCCACATCTTGGTGCTGAGCACCGAAATATAGCCGCCCGCCAGGCCGATCAGCGCAGCGCCCGCCAGAATTGCAGCCAGTCGATAACCCAAAACAGAGATACCCGCCGCATCCGCCGCCTGAGGATTTTCGCCGACAGCTCGCAGGCGCAGGCCGGCATTACTGCGATACAGAAACCAGACGACGCCCAAGAAAATAAGCGGCGTCAGATAGACCAGCGGGTTTTGCACAAAAATCTTTCCGACCAGTGGTAACCCGGAAAGCGGCCAAAGGGCAACTGCAGCCAGGCCGGTCACGGGTTGGTTGGTCCATTCCAGCAAGGTGCCCAGCAGACCGGTCAATCCCTGACAGAAAAACACCAGTGCAAGTCCGGCGATGACCTGATTGATGCGCATCACCAGCACCATTAGCGCGAACAGCAGCGACACCACACTGGCCGCCAGCATGGCCATGATCAGCGAAATCATCGGCGTGCCGAAGCTCAGTTGTGCGCCGATTGCCGCCAGCGCACCGACCAGCATCAAGCCTTCGGCCCCCAGCGCAAGAACCCCGGCACGCTCGGTCAGAATCAGGCCCAAAGCCGCCAGTGCGAATGGCACCGCAAAGTCAGGGGAGTTGCCCAGCCAGTTGGCAATCATGTCCATCACTGCTCTCCCCTTTGTATCAGTCGCATGCGATGACGAATGAAAAAGTCCGACGATGCCACACAGATCACGAGAATGGCCTGGATCAACTGCACCATGGAAAACGGGATCTGGTAAAAAACCTGCAAACTGCGTCCTGCCACGAACAACAGCGCAACCAGCAACGCAACGAGGGTGGCCGCCACGGGGTTGTTACGCGCCAGAAAGGCAATCAGGATTCCGGAGAATCCGTAGCCTTGATAGAACGACTGAGTCAGACGACCTTCTTGCCCGGCAGTGACGATATACCCGGCGATCCCGGCCAGTGCTCCGGAAAGCAACACCGTGCCGATAATCATCTTGCGCACCGGCACGCCGACGGCATCAGCGACTCGCGGATTGGCATCAACGAAACGCAGGTACAGGCCCGCCCGGGAAATACCGATAAACCACAGCGCGAAAAGGGTCACGACGATCGCCAGCACAATCGCCGCGTTATAGCCGTCGAGCAGATCCGGCAAGCGCTCAAAGCTTCGGAATGCCGGGGAATATGGAAAGTTGTCCCGAGGATCTTTCCAGTTGCCGTAGAGCAGATGCAGGAGGAAGTTGGCGGCGATGTAGTTGAGCATCAGCGTCGAGATGATTTCGTTGACCTTGAGGCGCAACTTGAGCAGCACTGGCGCGACGGTCCAGAGCACGCCGCAGATGATTGCCGCCGCCAGCATCAACGGCAGCCGAATCGACGGCGGGCCGACTTCGAACAACGAGACGGCGGTAGCACCAATGCCGCCCCAGATCATCTGGCCTTCCAGGCCCAGATTCCAGAATCGCGCACGAAACGCCATGCACCCGGCCAGCCCCACCAGAATCATCGGAGCCGCCTGAAACAGCACCGCTTTGAAGTTCTGCGGGTCCAGCACGGTCAGTACGACAAACTCATTGAGCAGCTCGTCAGCCGGCACACCGGCACCGACCAGAATGGCCGCCGAGATGGCCAGGCCGACCACCAAGGCCAGGGCAATCACCAGCGCCTGCCAGTACCAGGCCAGTTGCTGACGAATTTCCAGGGCATAGCGACGGGAAAGCAGTGGCTGACGCCGCGCAGGTTTATGAGTCGCGGATTGCAGTGTGACTTCAGTCATGACTCACCATGGCTTTGCCTATCGCCTGGCGATCCGCCGGGCGTTCGAATTCTGCGACGATCCGGCCGCTGTTCATGACCCCGATGCGATCAGCGAGCATCAGCACCTCATCAAGGTCTTCACTGATCACCAATACCGCCGCTCCCGCATCCCGCGCGGCCCGCAAGCGACCATGCACCGCGGCGGTCGCCTTGGCATCCAGACCCCGACTGGGGCTGTGTACCAGCACCAGTTGCGGGTCGCGGCTGAATTCCCGGGCGATCACCAGTTTCTGGGCGTTACCTCCGGACAGCAGCGCGGCTTTCTGTTGCAAGGAGCGAACGCCTTGCACGTCGAAAGCGCTGATAGCGGCGGTGGCATCCTCTTCCATGCGCTTGGTGCGCAGGCGAAAGAACGAGCCGTAACGACCGCTGTGGATCTGACCGATTCCAAAGTTCTCGGCCACGGACAGTGACCCTGCCAGCGCGGCGCCGTAGCGGTCGGCGGGAATTGACGCGATGCGCAAATCCCGGCGTTGCTCGGTGGATGCGCTGCACAAGTCGCCAAAACCCTGCAGCAACATTTCGCCCTCTACCGCCTGAGGCAGCCCCATCAAGGCATTGGCCAACTCACTCTGGCCGTTGCCCCCGACCCCGGCGATGCCATAAATCTGCCCGGCATGCAGGGTCATGTCGACGCCAGCCAACGGTCCCTGACCCGCTACAGAGCGCAGATTGCGCACCACCAGTTTTGCCTCGCCCGCCGGGGCTTGGGGATGCTCGGCAAGGGTCTGCGATTCACCCACCGTCAAGCGTACCAATTGCTGGACCGATACGCTTTGTGGATCAAGGGTTTCCACGGTCCGGCCGCCTCGCATCACCGTCACGCGGTCCGCATAGCGTTTGACGTCAGACATTTTGTGCGTCACCAGAATCACGGCCGCACCCTGCCGTGCGAAAGACTGTACGGTCGCCAGCAAGCGTTCGGCTTCCTGGTCGGTCAGTACCGCGGTGGGCTCGTCGAGAATCAGGATCCGCGCACCGGCCAACAACACCTTGAGAATTTCCACCCGTTGCTGCTCGGCAATCGACAGATTTTCGATGGTCTGGCGCGGATCAATGGCAAAGCCCAGCTCCTGAGCCTTGGCGCTGATCTGCTGTTCGAGTGTTTGCAGACGTTTGCTGTAGCTGCCCTGCCCCACAGCGTCGGGCAAGCCCAGCAGAATGTTCTGGGCAACAGTGAACGGTCGCACCAGCTTGAAATGCTGGTGGACCATGCCGATGTGGTAGCGGCTCGCGTCCTTGGGGCCGCTGAGCAGCACCGGGTTGTCATCAATCAACAGCGACCCGCTCTCCGGTGCATACAAACCGGCGGCGATGTTCATCAGCGATGATTTGCCCGCTCCGTTCTCTCCAAGCAAGGCATGCACTTCCCCCCATTTGCCAGTGAAGTGCGCGTCAGTCAAAGCCTTGAAGCCGTCGAAGGATTTGCTGATGCCGGTGAGCTGGATCGCGTTCGCCTGGCTCATTGCTGAGAAGCCACGCCTTTGACGAACCAGTCCATCTTCCACAAGTCGGCATCCGGCATGTTCGTGCCCGCCGCTATCCGCTCCTTGCCATCACGATCACTCATCGGCCCGCTGTAAATGATCTTCTGCCCCTTCATCAACTGCTCGCGAGCGGCCTCGATCTTTTGCTTGTTCTCGGCAGAAATATGCTCGCCAGCCGTCAGCGTAATGTCTGTGCCGCCTTGCTCCATGGACAGCAGAGCGCCTTTGGGATCGGGCACCCAGTTACCGGCGATGATCTTCTTCAGCTCAGGGGCAAGAAAGCGATCCCAGACCCAGGCCGAAGAACACACGGTGGCCTTGGGCGCGAACTCACTCAAGTCACGGTGATAACCGGTGCCCAGCACGCCGCGCTCCTGCGCAACGATTTGTGGCGTCGGGCTGTCCACGTGCTGGCCGATCACGTCCGCGCCGTTATCGATCAGGGCCATGGCGGCTGCGCGTTCCTTGACCGGGTCGTTCCAGGCACCGGTGTAAATCACGTTGACCGTGGCATTGGGGTTGATCTGCTGCGCTCCCAGCGCGAAGGCATTGACTGTCCAGTTGACCTGGCCAAAGGGGTTGGCGGCGACGAAACCCAGTTTGCCGGTCTTCGATGCCGCGCCCGCCACCATGCCGCACAGGTACTGACTTTCGTAAGTACGGCCGTAGAAGGATTCCAGATTTGGCGCATTGGTCGTGCCGGAACCGTTGAGGAAGGCGATCTTCGGGTACTTCTTCGCCAGATCGAGGAAGGTATCGGAGTAGCCAAACGCGGTGCCAATAATGACGTTGGCGCCCCGGGCGATCAGTCGATCAACCACCGGGGTAATTGCCGCTGCGTTCTCCGGCACGCTTTCCACGTACTGGATTTTAGTACCCAGCTCTTTCTCCAGCTTGACCCGCGACTCATCAAACGCCTGAGTCCAGCCACCATCGTTGCGTGGGCTGATATAGACCATGGCGATCTTCGCCGGCTTCTCCAGGGTCAGGCCTTCTGCCGAGGCGCCGTGCGCCAGACCCAGCAATATTGCCGCACACAAGGTTCGCTTAAGAAATCTGTTGAGCATTGTTGATCATCCTGATGGTAGGCCAGCAGCGGGATAAGGCTCGCCCGGTCAGGATCCCCGACCGAACAGCTGCTCTGGGGATAGCAGTAACTGTGCCAGTCTTTGAATAGCTATAGGTTTCAGATGGTTAGCTTTTAAGGCACGCAAAAACAGATCAAATGGTCCGAAGCAGAGCACTTGGTTTGGGCGGGGGAGCACGAAAAGCGGGCATGGGGGTTGAGATGGGTCAATGGTTCGGCTCGTGCGCAGGGCAAACGGTGAGCCTGATTGCGAATTAGCAGGCCAACACAGAATCTCCTGCAGCGGCCGCGATTTTCCGTAGGACTGGCTTTAGCCGGGAGGACTTAGTGATATCCGCTAAATTTTCTTCCGCAGAAACACTGCTCTCCCGGCTAAAGCCGGTCCTACGGATTTCAGGCCAACCTGGGATTTTCCACAGAAAAGCGTTCCGCGTTATTGCTGTGAGTCTGCTGCTTGAACTCGCGGCCGGATGCCGTTGAGGACCAGCGCCTGCAGGTTTTCTAACGTGTGCGCAAAGAACACCGGATCATCAAGCGTCTTGCCGGTCACCGCATTGATCTGGCTGGCAAAGTCCGCATAGTGCTGCGTCGTGGCCCACAGCGAGAAGATCAGGTGATGGGGTTCAACCGGTGCCAGTTTGCCCGCCTCTATCCAGCCCTGGATCACCGAGACCTTGGCCTCGACGATATCGCGCAGTGGCTGCTCCAGCTCTGCCAGCATCAACGGCGCACCCTGAATGATCTCCAGACAGAACAGCCGCGACTCAGCGGGATGGTCACGGGACAACTCCAGCTTGACCCGGATGTATTCGCTGATTGCCTCAATCGGATCCTGCTCTGCACTGAACCCGCGCAACGGTTTCAGCCAGACATCCAGTAACTGACGCAGCACACTGGTGTACAGCTCTTCTTTGCTGGCGAAGTAATAAAGCAGATTGGTCTTGGACACGTCGGCCATGCTCGCCACCTGGTCCAGGCTGGTGCCATGCAGGCCGAAGCGCGAGAAGATTTCCAGCGCAGCTTCCAGAATCGCGGCACGCTTGCCTTCTACCAGACGCATCCGCCGCTTGACCGTCGAAGCACTGGCCTCGCGCGTGCCTTTGCCTTTGACCACAGGCTTGGCTTTAGCCTTGAGCGCAGGCGCCTTAGGTTTCACCACACGGCTGCGTTTGACGGATTTGGGAGGCGTCACTGGAGGTTCGTTGTTCACATTTACGACCGCATCAACATTGAGTACCGGGGCACTTTACCTTGGTGGATGGGGGCTGGGTAAAGCACTCATGCAGAAAACACGAAACCTGTAGGAGCGCACGAGCACCGCGAGGCCGCGATAGCATTCTGTCTGATACACCGCTATCGCGGCCTCACGGTGCTCGTGCGCTCCTACAGCCCGGTGTTAACTGCGAGACAGCGCGGCACAATTAAATCCAGGCCCCTGCCCCGTCTGCGTGCACCGCGCACAAACCAAGTGCTCTAATCCAGACCAAATGGTCTGAAACACATACCTAAATTCAGTCAACCCTTTGTTTTAAAACAACAATAAAAAGCTGGCCTGCTTCATGCAAAACGTCCTGTGTAGCGTGCTGCCGGACTTCGCCGGGCGCACCGTTCATTGCCACCGCATGCAAGAGGCCTTCACATGGATATTGGAATCTTCATCCCTATCGGTAACAACGGCTGGCTGATTTCCAGCAACGCACCGCAATACATGCCGACGTTCGAACTGAATAAGACAATCGTGCAGAAGGCCGAGCATTACGGCTTCGAGTTTGCCCTGTCGATGATCAAGTTGCGCGGGTTCGGTGGCAAGACCGAGTTCTGGGAACACAACATGGAGTCCTTCACGTTGATGGCAGGACTCGCCGCTGTCACCAGCCGCATCCACCTGTTCGCCACCGTTGCAACCCTGACGATTCCTCCGGCCATCGTCGCGCGCATGGCGTCGACCATCGACTCGATTTCCGGCGGCCGCTTCGGGGTGAATCTGGTAACGGGCTGGCAAAAGCCGGAATACGAGCAGATGGGCATGTGGCCGGGAGATGACTTTTTCTCGACCCGTTATGAATACCTGGCCGAATACGCTCAGGTACTGCGGGACTTGTGGAGCACCGGGCACAGCGATCTCAAAGGCAAGTACTTCACCATGAACGACTGCCGCGTCAGCCCCAAACCCCAGGCAGACATGAAAATCATCTGCGCAGGCCAAAGCGAAGCGGGCATGGCGTTTTCTTCGCAATACGCCGACTACAACTTCTGTTTCGGCAAGGGCGTGAACACCCCGATGGCTTACGCGCCGACCGCTGCCAAGCTGATCGAGGCCAACGAAAAAACCGGCCGTAATGTCACTTCCTGCCCGCTGTTCATGATCATCGCCGACGACACCGATGAAGCCGCTCGCGCCCGCTGGGAGCACATCAAGGCCGGGGCCGATGAAGAAGCCATCGCCTGGCTCAGCGAAAAAGGTTCAGCCGACAAGAGTCCCGGTTCCAACATGCGGCAGATGGCCGATCCGACCTCCGCCGTGAATATCAACATGGGGACGCTGGTGGGTTCGTGGGCCTCGGTAGCCCGCATGCTCGATGAAGTGGCCAGCGTACCCGGCACCCAAGGCGTGATGCTGACCTTCGATGACTTCGTTAAAGGCGTGGAAGATTTCGGGCAGAAGATTCAGCCACTGATGACCAGTCGCCAACACATCAATCTGCTCAAGGAATCTGCCTGATGAATGCAATTGCCCCTGTATCAGGCTATGCACCGCCCCAGTCCGCAGAGGCTGCTCGCCAACTCCCCGCCAGCCCGGAACCGCTGAGCATGAAAGCCTGCGAGACGGCCTTGATCGTGATCGACATGCAGAACGCCTATTCAACACTGGGCGGCTATCTGGACCTCGCGGGTTTTGATGTCAGCAGCACCGGGCCGGTGATTGCCAGCATTCAGAAGGCGCTGGTCACGGCCCGTGCCGCCGGCATGCCGGTGATTTTCTTCCAGAACGGCTGGGACCCGGATTACGTCGAAGCCGGCGGTCCGGGTTCGCCCAACTGGCATAAATCCAATGCGCTGAAAACCATGCGCAAACGCCCCGAGCTGCAAGGCCAACTGCTGGCCAAAGGCGGCTGGGACTATCAGTTGGTGGACGAATTGCAACCGCAGCCGGGCGATATCGTATTGCCGAAAACCCGCTACAGCGGCTTCTTCAACACCAACTTCGACAGCGTGCTGCGCAGCCGTGGCATTCGTAACCTGGTGTTCACCGGGATCGCCACCAACGTGTGTGTCGAGTCGACCCTGCGCGACGGCTTCTTCCTCGAGTACTTCGGCGTAGTGCTGGCCGATGCTACGCATCAGGCAGGTCCGGCGTTTGCGCAGCAGGCGGCGCTGTTCAACATCGAAACGTTTTTCGGCTGGGTGTCCAGCGTTGAAGATTTCTGCAGCACCTTCACTCCAAAAACCTCCACTCTCTGAGGAAAGCCCATGACCAAGAAAGCGATCATCCCAGCTGGCACCACCAAGCCCATCGCCCCGTTTGTTCCAGGCTCCATGGCCGACGGCGTGCTTTATGTATCCGGCACCCTGCCCTTCGACAAAGACAACAACGTCGTGCATGTGGGCGACGCGACCGCGCAGACCCGCCACGTGCTGGAGACCATCAAGAACGTGATTGAAACCGCAGGCGGGACCATGGACGACGTCACGTTCAACATGATCATGATCAAGGACTGGGCCGACTACGCGAAGGTCAACGAGGTCTACGCCGAATACTTCGCCGGGGAAAAACCTGCGCGTTATTGCATCCAGTGCGGCCTGGTCAAACCCGAAGCACTGATCGAAATCGCCAGCATCGCCCACATCGGCTGATCTCACAGGATACGGAAGCTGCGCTGTCACATTGAAACATTGGATCTGTAGGAGCGCACGAGCACCGCGAGGCTGCGATGGCGGTGTATCAGACAGACCGCCATCGCAGCCTCGCGGTGCTCGTCAGCTCCTACAGGTCCAGCGCTTGATAGCGGCAACGCGGTGAGAATCCCCCCTTAACAAGCAGACGCTTGAGCGCCTGTAATGGAGTCTTGCATGCACTACGAAATCCTCGGCAACCAGGCCGCCGATGCACCGACGCTGGTATTGAGTTCAGGCCTGGGCGGTTCCGCCCGGTTCTGGGCACCGCAACTGCCAGTGCTGACTGAGCATTATCGGGTGGTAGTTTACGATCAGGCCGGGACTGGCCGTAGCCCGGCGATCCTTGCCGAAGATTATTCGATTGCGACCATGGCCACAGAATTGCTCGCGCTGCTCGACAGCATTGAAGTGCAGCACTGTCATTTTATCGGCCACGCGCTGGGTGGATTGGTAGGTCTGGAGCTGGCGTTGCAACGCCCGCCACTGTTGCACAGCATGGTGCTGATCAACGCCTGGAGCAGTTCGAATCCGCACAGCGAACGTTGCTTTGCCGTGCGCAAGAATCTGTTACGCGACAGCGGGCCGGAGGCTTACGTCCAGGCCCAGGCGCTGTTTCTCTATCCCGCGGACTGGATCGCCGAGCACAGCGCGCAGCTGGCCGAAGATGAAGCCCACGCGCTGGCGCACTTTCCCGAAACCAACAACCTGCTGCGCCGGATTGCCGCGCTGCAGGCGTTCAATGTCGAAGATCAATTGCACAAGATCACCACGCCGACCCTGCTGCTCGCCAACCGCGATGACATGCTGGTGCCGTGGCAGCGCTCGCAGCATCTTGCTAACACGCTTTCGGCCGGGCAACTGACGCTGCTCGAATACGGCGGTCATGCGTCCAGCGTCAGTGACGTCGAGCCTTTCAATCGTGTAATTCTCGATTACCTGGCCAGCCAGGCCTGAGCGGAGAACCCCCATGCAAGCATCCGAACTTCTCGCCGTCGCCCAGACGTTGCTGCCGATCCCGCAACAGGATTATCGCAATGCCATGGCCGGACTGGCAGCTGCGGTCAACGTGATCACCACCGACGGCCCGCACGGTCGCTGCGGATTTACCGCAACGGCGGTGTGCAGCGTTACTGACACGCCGCCGACCTTGCTGGTCTGCCTGAATCGCTCGGCGTCGGTGCATGCAGCGCTGACCGCCAATGCGACGCTATGCGTCAACACCCTGACCTGCGGGCAGCGTGATCTGTCCAATCTGTTTGGCGGCAAGACTCCCATGGCTGAGCGTTTTGCCGCAGCGCAATGGGAAACCTGGGTAACCGGCTCGCCGGTGCTGGAAGGTGCCGCGGCATCGTTCGATTGCCGGGTCAGTCAGACCGTCAGCGTGGGTACGCATGACATTCTGTTCTGCGAGGTTCTGGCGCTGAGTCGACAGCAGGATGCTGCGGCGCTGGTCTACTTTGATCGGGGGTATCACGGGTTGAGTGCAGTGGGGTGACAGTTATCTTTACCCGCCGCATAACCGGTAGGAGGCAACTTGTTGGCGAGGCTTTAGTCGAGTTAACACAGCGCAAAAAGCCTCGCCAACAAGTTGCCTCCTACCAGTAACGTGTTTCATCTGAAAAAATCCTGTTACTCAACCCGCTTGATCGACACCACTTCAAAATACTTGTACTTCTCTTTCGCAGCGGCTTTGCGGGCTTCCTGCTCGGCGTCGAAGGTGCTGAGGGTTTTGGCTTCGTGGACGAACAGCGTTTCTTCGCCTTCAAACTCTCTGGTCACCCGCAACGTTACCAGCAGTGCCGGTGACAGACGCTTGGCTTTCGGCCGCGGTGCCGGTGGTGGAGCCTTGGCCACGGGAGCAGGCGCTGGCGTCGGCGTCGGCTCGGGTTTGAGCTCGGGTTCCACGGGAGCGGGTGCTGCCGGTGAAGGTACGTCCAGGCCCAGCGCTCTGCGCATATCGTCTTCAGTCAACCCTGTGCTCATGTGCCGCTTTCTCTGTTGGTCAGTGGTTCAAGGGCGCGATGATCAACAGACGCAAGAGAAAACACAAGTACGGCATTGTACGGTTTTGCTATCACTTGCCTGAAGGGCTTGAAATAGAGGGCTCAGGCATTGGTCCGTGACAACGTCGTCCGCGTCCACTAGATTATGCGCCCCGAAAGGCCAGTGACTTTTCGCGCCTCAAACCTGAAATAGTGAAATTCAATGCTTGATTCCCAGACAACTGAATCCGTGAACTCCGCCAAGCTCGATTACGAAAACGCCATCGGTCTTTCACAGCACGCACCTCAGGCCAAGACCATCAGCGAGATGGTGCTTGATGCGTTCCAGACCGCCAAGGAAAGTGACGAAATCCGTCAGCTACGTGCCGCGATCCGTACTGCGCAAGACAGTTACGACGATGACAAGGCCTATGAACTGATGGGAGAACTCAAGCGCCTGAAGGACGCCGAAGCGGCCGACAGCCTGGCACTGGCCGACTTGAGCACGCAGTTCCCCATCAGCCGGATCCTGTCCAGCTATAAAGACGACCCTGCCTTTCAAGAGCTGGTCTACAGCCTGGCGCTCAAGGTGCTGAACCAGACTCATCAGGCGATCAGCAACCCGAGCACAGGCAAAAGCAAAACGGCCCGCGCCAAGAAAGAAGCCGAGGTCTACACCATCAGCAAGGACGGCCAAAGCGTCAGCCTGCCTTTGCGCACCCCGCGCTCTAACCTGAATGTCGACCGTGAAGCCTTTGAATTCCTCGGTTTCACCTTTGTAGGCGAAGGCGACGAAGCCACCCTGCAGAGCGAGACATTCACCGATAACGAAGGCAACGAATTTCCGGTCAACCGCAAGAATGTCGTCACTGCACTGCAGCAGGGCAAGGCGTTTGAGGGCTACAGCATCGCTTGATTGAGGATGTATCTCCTCAAACATTGATTTGAAACGCCCTCGCTGTAGGGATGAGCTTGCTCGCGATAAGAACACCGCAATTCCATTTTAAACCGCGTCGCCCTTATCGCGGGCAAGCACCGCTCCCACATTGATATCTGTTTGCTGCGCGACAGCGCGGCGTCAGTGACACCGGGGCGGCTCCTGCAGATGCTCGTTTTCTGCGAGACGACGCGCTCTACGAGGCTATGGTCGCAGCCTGATTCCCGCCTTGCTCGGCAATGGCCGACAGCTTTTCATCCGCGGATTTTTCCTCCGCAAGCGTTTCGCTCAATAGCTTGGCAGCGTCTTTCATGCCCAGCTGTTTCGCCATTGCAACCAAAGTGCCGTAGGCAGCGATTTCGTAGTGCTCGACCTTCTGGCAGGCACCAATCAATGCCGCATCCAGCACCTCGCCTTTCTCGATCTCCTCAAGCAGCTCCTTGCTTTCCTCGACCAACCCTTCCATGGCTGCGCACTTCATGCGCTTGAGCTTGAGTTCGCCCTGCTCCACCAACTGATCGATACGTTCGATCTGCCCATAGGTTTCTTCAAGGTGCGCTTCAAACGCTTCCTTGAGCAGTGGATTGGTTGAAGCCCGCGCCAGACGAGGCAAGGCTTTGGTGATCTGTTTCTCGGCGCTGTAAACGTCGGACAGCTCATGAATGAACAGGTCGGCAACAGTCGTTCTGGTGTTTGTCTTGGCCATGCGGCACCTCGTAAATCGGTTATGGATCGTCTTGGATTCCTGGGACGTAAACCGCTGCGAAAACACCTGAATGACGCAACCGTCAGTTAGGTGGAGTGGCCCCCTCGCTGAGCCGTTCAGGGAATCGAAAGCAATGCCGACGAAATGCATTTACGGTTCCGATCTGCTGATCAAGTGTCAGGCCGATTCATCCTCTCCCAGCTACTCCACACCTGACGCAGAAAAAATTTGCACGACCAATATTATGGTATACCATCAGACGCAATACATTCAGTCACCCTATCCGGGAGCCCGTCCATGAGTTTCGAAATTCGCAAAATCGTCTGCTATTCCGAAGAAACCCTTATCGAAGGCGGTAAAGCCAGCGACAAGCCGGTGACCATGGTGGGTCTGGCGGTAGTGATCAAAAACCCCTGGCTGGGTCGTGGTTTCGTTGAAGACCTGAACCCGGAAATCCGCGCACATTGCTCGGCACTGGGCGAATTGATGGTCAAGCGTCTGACAGATGCGATTGGCGGTGCTGACAAAATCGAGGCTTACGGCAAGGCCGCAGTCATTGGGGCCGACGGTGAAATCGAGCATGCCTCCGCAGTGATCCATACCCTGCGCTTCGGCAACCACTATCGCGAAGCGGTCAAAGCCAAAAGCTACCTGAGCTTCACCAACAAGCGCGGCGGGCCTGGTACTTCGATTCAGATCCCGATGATGCACAAGGACGATGAAGGCCTGCGCTCGCACTACATCACCCTGGAAATGAAGATCGAAGACGCACCTCGCGCCGACGAAATCGTAGTTGTGCTCGGTGCTGCCGATGGTGGTCGTCTGCATCCGCGCATTGGCAACCGCTACATCGACCTGGAACAGCTGGCAGCCGAAAAGGCTCAGCAGTAACCGTCCGCATAACACAGGCCAGGAGCGCTCCATGATTCGGCTTACCGCTGAACGCACCCCGGCCGGGACCAGTTATCTGGCAACCGGCGAAGGCCATCCCGTGGTGTTGATTCACGGCGTGGGTCTGAACAAAGAAATGTGGGGCGGCCAGGTCGTGGGGCTGATGCCGCACTATCGAGTGATTGCCTACGACATGCTCGGCCACGGCGCCAGCCCGCGTCCCGCTGCTGATACCGGGCTGCTGGGGTATGCCGAACAATTGCATGAACTGCTGGAGCATCTGGGCCTGCCGCAAGCTACCGTCATCGGTTTTTCTATGGGTGGGCTGGTGGCCCGCGCCTTTGCCCTGCACTTCCCGCAGCAGTTATCGGGGATGGTCGTCCTCAACAGCGTATTCAATCGCAGTGCCGAACAGCGCGCCGGGGTCATCGCGCGTACCGCTCAGGCGGCTGAACATGGACCGGATGCCAACGCCGCCGAAGCACTCTCGCGCTGGTTCAGCCGTGAATACCAGGCCGCAAACCCGGCGCAGATCGCTGCCATCCGCAAGATACTCGCCGAGAACGACCCGCAGGGTTACCTGACCACGTACACCCTGTTTGCCACGCAGGACATGTACCGGGCAGACGATCTGGGCCATATCACCGCACCAACGCTGATCGCCACCGGCGAACTGGACCCTGGGTCGACTCCGGAGATGGCCCGCCAGCTGGCCTCGCGCATTCCCGGTGCCGAGGTTGCGATACTCGCTGAACAACGACATATGATGCCGGTCGAGTCGCCACGACTCGTCAATCAGGTCTTGCTGGACTTCCTGCGCAAGGCCGAGACTCAACACAATCAAGCAAAGGGGATCGTTGCATGACGCTCACTCGCTTTCAGATGTGCATCGACGGGCAATGGGTCGACGCCCTTTCGGGCAAGACCTTCCAGAGCCTGAACCCGGCGCTGGCCCAACCCTGGGCCGAATTGCCCGACGCTGATGAAAGCGACGTGGACCGTGCCGTTCAGGCGGCCCAGCAAGCCTTTGAGAGCCCGGCCTGGCGCAAATTGACGGCCACCGCACGAGGCAAGTTGCTGCGCCGTCTGGGTGACCTGATTGCCGAAAACAAAGAGCAACTGGCTCAGCTGGAAAGCCGGGACAACGGCAAGTTGATCCGCGAAACCCGGGGCCAGGTGAGTTATCTGCCGGAGTTTTTCCACTACACCGCCGGGCTGGCCGACAAACTGGAAGGCGGTACTCTGCCGCTGGACAAGCCGGATCTGTTCGCCTACACCGTTCACGAACCCATGGGCGTGGTGGCCGGAATCATTCCCTGGAACAGTCCGCTGTATTTGACCGCCATCAAACTGGCCCCGGCACTGGCCGCTGGCAACACGATTGTTCTCAAGCCGTCGGAACACGCCTCTGCAACCGTACTGGAACTGGCGCGTCTGGCCCTTGAAGCAGGCATCCCGCCGGGCGTCGTCAACGTTGTGACCGGCTACGGCCCAAGCACCGGTGCCGCCCTGACCCGCCATCCGCTGGTGCGCAAGATTGCCTTCACCGGCGGCGCAGCGACTGCCCGACATGTGGTACGCAGTAGCGCTGAAAATTTCGCAAAACTGTCGCTGGAACTGGGCGGCAAATCACCGAACATTATTTTTGCCGACGCCGACCTGGACAGTGCCATCAACGGCGCGATTGCCGGGATTTACGCCGCCTCCGGGCAAAGCTGCGTCTCGGGTTCAAGGTTGTTGGTGCAGGACGATATCTATGACGAGTTTGTCGAGCGACTGAGCGAACGCGCCAAACGCATTCGCATCGGCAATCCTCAGGACGACGCCAGTGAAATGGGCCCTATGGCCACGGCGCAACAACTGGCGGTAGTCGAAGCGCTGGTCGCCGACGCCCTGGCTGAAGGCGCAACATTACGCACGGGCGGCAAACGTCCGCAGATGGACAGTGACGGCTGGTACTACGAACCCACCTTGTTCGAGTGTGATCGCAACTCGATGAAAATCATGCAGGAAGAAGTGTTCGGCCCGGTCGCCTCAGTGATTCGATTCAAGGACGAAGCCGAAGCGTTGGCCATCGCCAATGACTCGCAGTTTGGCCTTGCAGCAGGCATCTGGACCAAAGATCTGGGCCGCGCTCATCGCCTGGCCCGGGACGTGCGCTCGGGTATCATCTGGGTCAATACCTACCGCGCAGTCTCGGCCATGGCCCCCATCGGCGGTTTCAAAAACAGCGGTTACGGTCGCGAGAGCGGTATTGATTCGGTGCTGGCCTATACCGAGCTCAAGACTGTCTGGATCAACCTGTCGCAAGCGCCGATGCCTGATCCGTTTGTCATGCGCTGAGCTTAGTCGCCCGCTCGCACACCTGAATTGATTGCCTGCCAGAACCCGGCAAGCCCAACAAGAGAACCCTCACATGATAGAACCCGGCATATACAAAGAAGTCATGGGCTCCTTTCCGTCAGGCGTCACGGTGGTTACCACCCTGGATGCACAGGGCGGAATCGTTGGCATCACCGCTAGCGCTTTCAGCGCGCTGTCTATCGATCCGGCGCTGGTGCTGTTCTGCCCCAACTACGAATCGGACACCTACCCTGTCCTGCGTGACAGCAAGCGCTTCGCCATCCACTTGCTGTCCGCAGGGCAGAAGTCGGAAGCCTACGCGTTTGCGGGCAAAGGCAAGGACAAGGCGGCGGGTATCGAGTGGCACTTGAGCGAACTGGGCAACCCGTTATTGCGCAATGCGACCGCCATTATCGAATGTGAGCTGTGGCGCGAATACGACGGCGGTGATCACGCCATCATTGTCGGCGCAGTGAAAAACCTGATCCTGCCAGAGCAGACCGTCGCACCGATGATCTATTACCGGGGCAAACTGGGCGCGCTGCCGGATATGGTCTGATCTGTATCCGTCCCGTTTCGTCGCGGGGCAAACAGCCCATGATAAACTTCGCAACGTTTTGCACTGCATCGGCTGTCGGCTATCCCGGCAGCTTGCGCAACGCAGCATAGCGTGCGCAAATACACACCAAGCTTCACAACGGCATACGGCATGCCGTATACAACACTGATCGTGCATATTTTCAGTCAACTGCCACATCCAGAGTCAAACCCATGAAACGCCTGCCAATCGACGACTCCTTCAAGGTCAATCGCAATCCCATTACCCTGCGCGAAATCGTGCTGGACAAATTGCGCAGCGCCATCATGAATTTTCAGCTGCTACCCGGCGACCGCCTGGTGGAGCGCGACTTGTGTGAACGCCTCGGGGTGAGTCGTACCTCGGTCCGTGAAGCCCTGCGTCACCTTGAGTCCGAGGGGCTGGTGGAATTCGCCGACGCCAAGGGCCCGCGCGTTGCAATCATCACCCTGGAAGACGCGTGTGATATCTACGAACTGCGCTGTGTGCTCGAAGGGCTGATCGTTCAGTTGTTCACCCTGCGGGCCAAGGCCAAGAACATTCGCGCGCTGGAAAAAGCCCTCGAAGAGAACCGCAAGGCCCTCAAGGAAGGCGAGCTGCAACAAGTGCTGGATTCGGTGCAGAGCTTTTATGACGTGCTGCTGGAAGGTTCGGGCAACCACGTCGCTGCCACCCAGTTGCGCCAACTGCAGGCGCGTATCAGCTATCTGCGCGCCACATCGGTTTCGCAGGAAAACCGACGCAGCGCCAGTAATGAAGAGATGGAACGTATCGTCGAAGCGATCAAGAGCGGCGACCCACTGGCAGCCCATCAGGCTTCCGTGGACCATGTGCGCAGCGCCGCCAAAGTCGCGCTGGACTACCTCAAGTCCAAGCAGAATGACGGCAGCAAGGTGCGCGAGCTATTCGCCCCCATGGCCCTGAAAGAACCGCGCATAGGCCACTGACATGCCCGCCCCGCGCTTTTGCCCGCACTGTGGCAGCGCTGACCTCGTTCAGCGCGTGCCAGCGGGCGATACTCATCAGCGATTGATGTGCGGGGGCTGCAACTACATTCACTACGTCAATCCGAAGATTATTGCCGGCTGCATCATTGAGCAGGACGGCAAATATCTGTTGTGTCAGCGTGCCATTCCGCCCCGCCCTGGCACCTGGACGTTGCCCGCAGGATTCATGGAAAGCGGCGAAACCACCGAGCAGGCAGCCTTGCGCGAAGTATGGGAAGAAAGCGGCGTCAGGGCTGAAATCCTCTCGCCCTACTCCATCTTCAGCGTGCCGGCGATCAGCGAGGTGTACATCGTGTTCCGCGCCCTGGCGCTGGAAATCACCGGCCAGTTCGGCCCGGAAACCCTCGACTACAAATTCTTCGCCCCGGAAGATATTCCGTGGGACAGCATCTACTACCCGGCGATCCGGCAAATTCTCGAACGCTACATCGAAGAACGCCGGACCGGTTCGTACGGGATCTACGTCGGTAACGATGACAGCGGCAAGGTGCATTTCATTCGTTGAGTCAGAAATGACACAGATATCCTGCGGGGGCTGGGCTAGGTCTGGGCGGCATTCCGACGATAAACGATGACGCGGTGTGTCTTCTGGCTGCGTCTCCTGTATCGCGGGCAAGCCCGGCTCCCACAGGGTCAACGCTGTGTCTGGGGGCATCGGGGAAGCCATTAAAGCCTGCTGACAATGGGTCTTCGAAAATGACGCAGATATTCTATGTTGGCCTGCAAGCTGATTGACGACGTGGGACCGGCTTTAGCCGGGAAGGCGGCGTTTCTGCCGATGAAGATTCAGCGTCTGTCACGGCCTCTTCCCGGCTAAAACCGGTCCCACGTCATCGCGCTAATATTTGGCATGGCGCAGAATCTGTGGGAGCCGGGCTTGCCCGCGATACAGGCGCTTGGGTGTATCAGGTAGACCGCGCACCTCCTCTATCTTAAATCCCTTCCACGATCACAATCTCCGCCCTCGCAGCCCCCGCGCGGTAGCTCATTGCGTCCTGATACTCAGGGCTGTTGTAGCAGGCCACTGCCTGATCGTAGGTATCGAATTCTATGATCACCGTGCGTTGCGGCGTGGCTTTGCCCTCTACCGCCTGCGAGCGACCGCCACGTGCGAGAAACCTGCCGCCGTACAGCTTGAACGCCGCCGGGCCGCGTTGCGTGTACTGGGTGTATTGCTGTGGATCATTCACATCGACTTGCGCAATCCAGTAAGCCTTCATTCAAACCTCCACTGAAAAATATCTGTTCTTTACCCGAACAAACTGTCTTATGGTATACCACAAGTCAAACACATCATGACAGCGGGAGTCAGGTATGCCGTTCAACAGCATCGAAGAAATCATCGAGGATTATTGCCAAGGCAAGATGGTCTTGCTGGTGGACGATGAAGACCGTGAGAACGAAGGTGACTTATTATTGGCGGCCGACTGCTGTGACGCTCAGGCCATCAGCTTCATGGCCCGGGAGGCGCGCGGCCTGATCTGCCTGACGCTGACCGATGATCACTGCCAGCGCCTGGGTCTGGAGCAGATGGTTCCCAGCAATGGCAGCGTATTCGCCACCGCGTTCACGGTGTCCATTGAGGCGGCCGTGGGCGTCAGCACCGGCATTTCTGCGGCCGACCGGGCGCGAACCGTCGCGGCAGCCGTTGCCCGCGATGCGCGACCGGAAGACTTGGTGCAACCGGGGCATATTTTCCCGTTGCGCGCCCGGGAAGGCGGCGTCCTGACCCGGGCCGGGCACACTGAAGCCGGTTGCGACCTGGCACGTCTGGCCGGTTTTACACCCGCTTCGGTCATCGTCGAAGTAATGAATGACGACGGCACCATGGCCCGCCGCCCGGACCTGGAAACCTTCGCCGCAAAACACGGCATCAAGATCGGCACCATCGCCGATCTGATTCACTATCGCCTGAGCACCGAGCACACCGTCGCCCGCATCGGCGAGCGCGAGCTTTCCACGGTGCACGGAACGTTCCGCCTGATCAGTTACGAAGACCGCATCGAAGGCGGCGTCCATATGGCAATGATCATGGGTGATATCAAGCGCGACGAACCGACGCTGGTGCGGGTGCATGTCATCGACCCGCTACGGGATCTGGTCGGCGCGCACTACAACGGCCCCAGCAACTGGACCCTCTGGGCAGCCCTGCAAAAAGTCGCCGAAGCGGGCAGCGGAGTCGTTGTGGTGCTGGCCAATCACGAGTCATCCCAGGCGCTGCTTGAACGTATTCCACAACTGACTCAGCCGCCGCGTCAGTTCAGCCGGTCGCAGTCGCGCATCTATTCGGAGGTCGGTACCGGGGCACAGATCCTGCAGGACATCGGCGTCGGCAAACTGCGTCACATGGGCGCCCCGCTCAAATACGCAGGGCTGACCGGATACGACCTCGAAGTCGTCGAAAACATCCCGTTTTCGGGCTGACGAGCACGTCTAAAACACCTGTTTTCAGTATTTATTCACTAATAAAAACGCTTTTCAGACTCCGTAACTGAGGCGTAAAGCTCGTTTGAAAATAAACGTTTAGCCCCGTAATTACTGGGATTTCCATCTGTTAATTTCAAATTGACGCCTCAACGAAGACGCGAAACTCTTGCAGAAAGTTTGGAATACCATAATATGATATTCCGTAGGCCGAACGATCGTCAGGTGCGCCCGGACAGGGACAGCACAAATAACAGCATCTGACTCGGCCGCACTGTTTCAAAAGGCCCCAATGGACCTACTGCTCCCGATAAGCGGGCAAGCAACAGCCCGCTCAAAAACACAACAAATGAGGGCGTACACATGGTGTTGAGTAAACGTGCAATTGCAGTGCTGACTGCAGGCGTCCTGTCCCTGTCGGGTGCTGCGGCAGTGGCGGCAGAGAGCGTCAACTTTGTCAGTTGGGGCGGCTCGACTCAGGATGCTCAAAAGCAGGCCTGGGCCAACCCTTTCAGCAAGTCCAGCGGCATCACCGTTGTTCAGGACGGGCCGACCGACTACGGCAAACTCAAGGCAATGGTTGAAAGCGGCAACGTGCAGTGGGACGTGGTAGACGTGGAGGCGGATTTCGCTTTGCGCGCTGCCAGCGAAGGCTTGCTGGAACCGCTCGATTTCAACGTCATCAAGAAAGACCGGATTGATCCGCGTTTCGTCTCGGAGCACGGTGCCGGTTCGTTCTTCTTCTCCTTCGTTCTTGGTTACAACGAAAGCAAAACCGGTACCGGTGCCAAAGCCCCGCAGGACTGGGCCGCACTGTTCGACACCAAAACCTATCCCGGCAAGCGCGCTTTGTACAAATGGCCAAGCCCGGGCGTGCTGGAACTGGCACTGCTGGCCGATGGCGTCGCGGCTGACAAGCTCTATCCGCTGGATCTGGACCGCGCCTTCAAAAAGCTCGACAGCATCAAAAAAGACATCGTCTGGTGGGGTGGCGGTGCGCAGTCTCAACAACTGCTGGCCTCGGGCGAAGTGTCCATGGGGCAATTCTGGAACGGCCGGGTGTTCGCCGTACAACAGGATGGCGCTCCAGTGGGCGTGAGCTGGAAGCAGAATCTGGTCATGGCTGATTTCCTGGTGGTTCCAAAAGGCGCGAAAAACAAGGACGCCGCAATGAAGTTCATCGCCAACGCCACCGACGCCAAAGGCCAGGCCGACTTCGCCAACCTCAGCGCCTACGCACCGGTCAATCTGGACAGCGTGCAACGTCTGGATTCGACCCTGGCACCCAACATGCCCACCGCGCATGCCAAGGACCAAATCACTCTCGACTTCGCATACTGGGCCAAGAACGGTCCGGACATCGCGACACGGTGGAACGAATGGCTGGTCAAGTAAAAATGACGGCGGTTGTCCCCCGTCAATCCAGCCCGGCCGGTGGTGCTTCCAGCACCGCCGGTGCGGCATCGGCCCAGGCGGTGACGATGAATCGCTCGATACCCTTCTCACAGCGCTGGCGCGGCAGCCGCAATCTGCTTCCTGCGCTGATCTTTCTCGGTCTGTTTTTCTTCGCGCCGCTAATCGGTCTGCTGTTGCGCGGAGTGCTGGAACCCACTCCGGGGCTGGGCAATTACGAGCAACTGTTTGCCAACTCGGCGTATTCACGGGTCTTGTTCAACACCTTCTCGGTGGCCGGTCTGGTGACACTGTTCAGCCTGCTGCTGGGCTTTCCGCTGGCATGGGCAATCACTCTGGTGCCACGCGGCTGGGGCCGCTGGATGTTGAACATTGTCCTGTTGTCGATGTGGACCAGCCTGCTCGCCAGGACCTATTCCTGGCTGGTGCTGCTACAGGCTTCCGGGGTCATCAACAAAGCATTGATGGGCATGGGACTGATCGATGAACCCCTGGAAATGGTTCACAACCTGACCGGCGTGGTGATCGGCATGACCTACATCATGATCCCGTTCATCGTTCTTCCGCTGCAGGCCACCATGCAAGCCATCGACCCGATGGTGCTGCAGGCGGGTTCGATCTGCGGTGCCAGTCCCTGGAGTAATTTCTTTCGGGTATTCCTGCCGCTGTGCCGACCGGGGCTGTTCTCCGGTGGCCTGATGGTATTTGTCATGTCGCTGGGGTACTACGTCACGCCTGCCCTGCTGGGTGGCGCGCAGAACATGATGCTGCCCGAGTTCATCGTGCAGCAGGTGCAATCGTTCCTTAACTGGGGTCTGGCCAGTGCCGCTGCGGCGCTGCTGATCGTGATCACTCTGGTGCTGTTTTACTTCTACCTGAAGCTCCAGCCGGAATCCCCGGTCGGCGCCAGTGACGCGAGGTAACCGTTCATGCTCCTGACTCCCAATGCCATGAGCCCGCGGCTGCGCTATGGGCTGTACCTGACCACGGGCCTGATCGCGCTGTTCCTGTTGCTGCCGATCGTGTTCATCGTGCTGCTGTCGTTCGGCTCGTCACAATGGCTGGTGTTCCCGCCGCCTGGCTGGACATTCAAGTGGTACGGGCAATTCTTTTCCAACCCTGAGTGGCTGGATGCAGCAATGACCAGCCTCAAGGTGGCGCTGCTGACCACGATCTTTGCCGTCTCACTGGGCCTGCCCACCGCATTTGCGCTGGTGCGCGGACGCTTCCCGGGTCGAGACATGCTGTATGGCGTGTTCACGCTGCCCATGATCGTTCCGCTGGTGATCATTGCGGTGGCGGTCTATGCGCTGTTTCTGAAACTGGGCTACACCGGCACGCTGTTTTCGTTCGTGGTCAGCCACGTCATCGTCGCCCTGCCCTTCACCATCATCTCGATCATCAACTCGCTGAAACTGTTCGACCAGTCCATCGAAGATGCAGCGGTCATCTGCGGTGCATCGCGGCTGCAAGCGGTGTTCAAAGTGACCTTCCCTGCGATCCGTCCCGGCATGATCGCCGGTGCCCTGTTCGCGTTCCTGGTCTCGTGGGACGAAGTCGTCCTGAGCGTGATGATGGCCAGCCCGACACTGCAAACCCTACCCGTCAAAATGTGGACCACCCTGCGCCAGGACCTGACCCCGGTGATCGCCGTCGCCTCGACGCTGCTGATTGGCCTGTCCGTCATGATCATGGTGATCGCAGCGACCCTGCGCCGACGCAACGAAGCGAGGAGTACCTCATGAGTGCCGTGATAAAAGAAGCCGGGCAACAGCAAAAGAACACGCTGGTGAGCTTGTGCAATCTGAACAAGCACTACGGCAACTTCGCAGCCGTGGACAATATTTCCCTGGATATCCAGGACGGTGAATTCCTCACGTTCCTTGGCTCCAGCGGCTCGGGCAAAAGCACCACACTGTCCATGCTCGCGGGTTTCGAGACGCCCAGTTCCGGCGAGATTCTGGTCAACGGCCAATCGCTGGTCAACGTACCGCCTCACAAGCGCGATATCGGCATGGTCTTCCAGCGCTATTCGTTGTTCCCGCATCTGTCGGTGCGCGACAACATTGCCTTTCCGCTGGCGATTCGCAAGCTGCCCGCTGCCGAACGCGAGAAGCGTGTCGATGCAATGCTCAAATTGGTGCAACTGGAGCAGTTTGCGCACCGCCGCCCCTCGCAACTGTCTGGCGGTCAGCAACAACGTGTCGCCATCGCCCGGGCACTGGTCTACGAACCACGCATCCTGCTGATGGATGAACCCCTCGGCGCGCTGGACAAAAAACTCAGGGAAGATTTGCAGGACGAACTTCGCCAACTGCATCGCCGTCTGGGCATCACCATCGTCTATGTGACCCACGATCAGGAAGAAGCCATGCGCCTTTCCCAGCGCATCGCGATTTTCAGCCATGGCAAAATCGTCGGTCTGGGCACCGGTTACGACCTCTACCAAAACCCGCCGAATGCCTTTGTGGCGTCCTTTCTCGGTAACTCGAACTTCCTCAAGCTCAAAGCTCAGGGCAATGCCGTTGCGACATTCGAAGGCCAGAACCTGTCGATCCGCCTGACACCCGGCCTGCAGGCAGGTCAGGAAGCGCTGCTGATGATCCGTCCGGAAAAGGCCCAGGCACTGAGCATCGCACAGGCCGGCCAGGAACCGTTGCCCAGCGGTTGGAACGAGGTCACGGCCAAGGTCGGCGAAGTGCTGTTCCTGGGCGAAAGCCAGACCTGCTCAGTCATGACCGCCGAGGGCACCGCGATGACCGTCAAGGCGCTGTCCGCCACCGGCATGCCTATGCAGCCCGGTGACACCGTCCGGGTGCGCTGGGCCACCGGCGATGCGTGTGTTTACACCGAGTGGACTGAAAGCGACCTCAACAAAGCGGCTGGCGCTCATTAAACAATCGCTGCGCAGCCAGCCCCTGTCTGCCTGGCTGCGCCATCACTATTGAACTCGCCAGGTCGCCGACATGAGCCTGGAGCTGAACAATCCGAGGAACGCGTCATGAAGTTTTCATTATTCGTACACATGGAACGCTGGGATGAACAGGTTAGCCACCGTCAGTTGTTCGAGGACCTGACCGAGCTGACGCTGATGGCCGAAGCTGGCGGTTTCAGCACCGTCTGGATTGGCGAACACCACGCCATGGAATACACCATCTCTCCCAGCCCGATGCCGTTGCTGGCCTACCTGGCTGGCAAAACCACGACGATTCATCTGGGCGCAGGCACCATCATTGCACCGTTCTGGCATCCACTGCGCGTGGCCGGTGAATGCGCATTACTCGACGTGATCAGCAATGGGCGCATGGAAGTCGGTCTTGCGCGTGGTGCCTATCAGGTGGAATTTGATCGCATGGCAGGCGGCATGCCTGCGTCTTCCGGCGGCCTCGCGCTACGTGAGATGGTGCCGGTGGTACGCGCGCTGTGGCAAGGTGACTACGCCCATGACGGCGAAATCTGGAAATTCCCCACCTCGACCAGCGTCCCGAAGCCGATCAAGACACCGCCGATGTGGATCGCCGCCCGCGACCCTGATTCGCACAACTTCGCGGTGGCCAACGGCTGCAACGTGATGGTCACGCCGCTGATGAAAGGCGATGAAGAAGTCGTCGATCTGAAGAACAAGTTCGAAGCCGCACTGGCCAACAATCCGGACGTGCCACGCCCGCAATTGATGGTGCTGCGTCACACTCACGTCCATGCGGTGGATGACCCCGAAGGCTGGAAAATCGGCGCTACGGCCATCTCGAAGTTCTACCGTACTTTTGACGCCTGGTTCGGCAACAAACAGACCCCGGTCAACGGCTTCCTCGCGCCAAGCCCGGAAGAAAAGTTCAAGGAGCGTCCGGAGTTCGAACTGGACAATATCCGCAAGAACACCATGATTGGCACCCCGGAAGAAATCATCACCCGCATCAAGTACTACCAGGAACTGGGCGTCGACGAATTCAGCTTCTGGTGCGACAACAGCCTGCCCCATGCCGAGAAGAAAAAGTCCCTGGAGCTGTTTATCAAGCAGGTGGTTCCGGCGTTCAAGTGAGTGTGTTGCCCCCCTTCCGGCAAATGGGCCTAGAGGGGGATTCTGTAGCGGCCGGGTGTGTGGGAGCGGTGCTTGGTCTGGGCGGCATTCCGACGATAAGAACACCGCGGTTTTACTGCAGACCGCGTCGCTCTTTCGCGGCATAGGTATCTACACAACTTTCATGCAGCAACCTTGTGTACATATCCATTATCTTAGTCACGGCTGATATTGGTTGCGCCCTTACGGCGCCTCACTTTTGAGGCGCAAAAGTAAGCAAAACGCTCTTACCCCACCACTTGGTACCTCGCTGTCGCTCGGCATACCCGTAATCCGACATTGCTGCGTGGGGCCGCCGCCACCGGCCATCCATGGCCTGAGGCGGCTAAACCGGCATCCCTGCCGGTTTACCCCACGCAGCAATATCGAATTCCGGCCGGCGTGGTTTAACGGGGCGCCTAAGATCAAAATCAAAAGCAGATCAAAAGCAGATCAAAAGCAAAAGCGTCGCTCATGTAACGCTCATTTCATCGCTGATGACTATCGCCAGCATGCCAGCGCTTACAGCGCGGTAAGTTCACACATAAGGTCGGCTGTCAGGCCGCCGCGCTTTTGATTTTGATCTTGGGCGCCCCGTTAAACCACACTGGCCGAACGCAGATTCTGAAGCGTGGGGCGCTCTTGAATTAAAGAGGGGCAGGACGCCGGGTTAGCCGCACCGGGCCATGGATGGCCCTTTGCGGCGGCCCACGGTTCAGGATCTGCGGGCGGGTACACCGAGCGACAGCGAGGTGCCGAGTGGTGGGGCAAGAGCGTTTTGCTTACTTTTGCGCCTCAAAAGTGAGGCGCCGTAAGGGCGCAACCAATATCAGCCTTGGCTCCGGTAACGGAAATGTACACAAGAATTGCTGCATGAAAGTTGTGTAGATACCTATGCCGCGAAAGAGCGACGCGGTCTGCAGTAAAACCGCGGTGTTCTTATCGTCGGAATGCCGCCCCGACCAAGCACCGCTCTCACAGGAAACCGAGTTCGCCACGCGACAACGCGGTGCCCAAGGACACCGCGCCGTCTAACACATACCTCTCAATACCCCGTAACTGCCCCCGGAATCCACGAAGTACCTGCCAGCGGCACCCGCGCCATCGCCGCCGATTCAACTGTCAGCGCTACCAGGTCCTCCGGATCAAGGTTGTGCAGGTGAGACTTGCCGCAGGCGCGGGCCATGGTCTGAGCTTCCAGGACCAGCACACGCAGGTAGTTGGCCAGACGACGACCGCCCTCCACCGGGTCCAGACGCTTGGACAACTCCGGATCCTGCGTGGTGATGCCCGCCGGGTCGCGTCCGTTCTGCCAATCGTCATAGAAACCAGCCGCCGAGCCGATCTTTTTCAGTTCCTCGTCCAGACGTGGATGGTTGTCACCCAATGCGATCAACGCCGCAGTGCCGATGGCAACGGCGTCAGCACCCAGTGCCATGGCCTTGGCCACGTCGGCACCGTTACGGATGCCGCCGGAAACGATCAATTGCACTTTGCGGTGCATGCCCATTTCCTGCAGTGCCTGAACGGCTTGAGGAATGGCCGACAGAATCGGGATGCCGACATGTTCGATGAACACCTCTTGCGTCGCCGCCGTACCGCCTTGCATGCCGTCGAGCACGATTACGTCGGCGCCGGCCTTGACCGCCAGCTTGACGTCGTAATAAGGGCGACTCGCGCCAATCTTCACGTAGATCGGTTTTTCCCAATCAGTGATTTCACGAAGCTCGGCAATTTTAATCGCCAGGTCATCCGGACCGGTCCAGTCCGGGTGACGACAGGCCGATCGCTGGTCGACGCCAATCGGCAAGGTGCGCATACCGGCCACACGTTCGGTGACTTTCATGCCGAGTAGCATGCCGCCACCGCCCGGTTTGGCGCCCTGCCCCAGTACGATTTCGATGGCATCGGCCTTGCGCAGGTCATCGGGGTTCATGCCGTAACGCGATGGCAGGTACTGATAAACCAGGTGCTGAGACTGACCGCGCTCTTCCGGGGTCATACCGCCGTCACCGGTGGTGGTGCTGGTCCCGGCGATGGAAGCGCCGCGACCCAGGGCTTCCTTGGCGTTGGCCGACAATGCACCGAAGCTCATCCCGGCAATGGTCACGGGAATCTTCAGGTGCAATGGCTTCTTGGCAAAACGGTTGCCGAGGATCACGTCGGTGCCGCACTTCTCACGATAGCCTTCCAGCGGATAGCGAGACACGCTGGCGCCCAACAACAGCAGGTCATCAAAGTGCGGCAGCTTGCGCTTGGTGCCGCCGCCGCGAATGTCGTAGATGCCGGTTTCGGCGGCCCGCTGGATTTCCTGAATGGTCAGCCGGTCGAAGGTCGCCGATTCGCGTAATACGGGAGTCGCTGCTTTCGGGTTAAGAGAGTCGCTCATGGTGTGGCTCCTGAATCAGTACGCGGACGCGTTATCGACTTTGAAGTTGTACAACTGACGGGCCGAGCCATAGCGCTTGAAATCAGCGGCCTTGTGCTCGAAACCGGCGCGATTGAGCAACCCTTGCAGTTCTTCCAGATGCTCGGCGCGCATCTCTTTCTCGATGCAGTCCGAGCCCAGGGATTCCACGGTGCCTTTGACGTAAATGTGGGTTTCGTACAGCGAGTCGCCCAGCGCATCGCCCGCGTCACCGCACACCACCAGTCGCCCGGCCTGGCCCATGAAGCAGCTCATGTGGCCGATGCTGCCACCGACCACAATGTCGATGCCTTTCATGGAAATGCCGCAGCGCGCCCCGGCGTCGCCCTCAATGACCAACAAGCCGCCGTGGGCCGTGGCGCCTGCAGCCTGAGACGCACTGCCTTTGACCCGCACGTAACCGGACATCATGTTCTCGGCGCAACCCACGCCGACATTGCCGTGCACAGTGATCGAGGCCTTCTGGTTCATGCCCGCGCAGTAGTAACCGGCATGGCCCTGAATATCGATGGACACCGCTTCGTTGACGCCGACCGCCAGGTTGTGTGCGCCGTTGGCGTGAGTCACCACCCACTCGCGGTCCTGCACGTTGTTCACTTGATCGTGCAACGCCTGGTTCAGCTCGCGCACGGTGGAGGTGGAAAGATCGATGGTTTTCATGTGTGCGCTCCTTAAGCCGACTCGCGTTCCCAGATGTACATGGTGGCCGGGACCGGTTCCCAAACCTTGGCGTTTTCGATGCCCGGCAGGCTCGACAGCGCCTGATATTCCGACGCCATGGCCACGTAATCATCGGTTTCCGCGAGGATGGCTGGCTTGCAGGCAATTGGGTCACGGATCACCGCGAAGCCGTTGCGGGTGCCGATGGCGAAGGTGAAAAAGCCGTCCAGTGCTTCCAGCGAACTGTCCAGGGCGGTCTTCAGGGAATCGCCCTGTTGCAGACGCCAGGCCAGGTAACCGGCAGCCACTTCAGTATCGTTTTCGGTATCGAAATGGATGCCTTCGCGGCGCAATTCCTGACGCAGGCGGAAGTGGTTGGACAGTGAACCGTTGTGCACCAGACACAGGTCCGCGCCCGTCGAAAACGGGTGGCTGCCTTCCATGGTCACCGCACTTTCAGTGGCCATGCGGGTGTGGCCAATGATGTGGCTGCCCTTCATGTTCGCCAGACCGAAGCGTTCGGAAATCTCCTTCGGCAAGCCCATGCCCTTGAGAATCTCGATGCTCTTGCCAGCACTCATGATCCGCACGCTGGGTGCCAGTTCAGCAAGAGCAGCACGCACCACGGCCTCTTCGGCCTTGACCTTCAGGACGATGGCGCTTGCGTTCTGAAACCAGTCCAGCGACGCGGCCAGACGACCTTCAAGCGCGGCGACCAGGGCCTGAAAATCGTAGTCTTCAGTGGTTGCCTGCAAGGTCAGCTTGATCCAGCCGTCCCCCACTTCATCGCCATAAATCGCAAATCCTGCGCTGTCCGGGCCACGATCCGTCATGGCTGCGAGCATCGGTTCAAACAGCTTGCCGAGCTGGGATTCCAGCGCCGGATTTTTCAAATACAAACCAACGATTCCGCACATAGCCTCACCTTGTTCGGGAGCGGTAAGCTGCAAGCTGACCGGGTAGATAAATAGTGTTGTGTCGTTGCCGCAGACTGCTTTTCCTTGCCGCTTACAGCTTGAAACTCGCAGCTGCCGCCCAGCCAAATCAGAAAAACTCGGTGTAACGCTTGATCTCCCAATCACTTACATGGCGGCTGTACTCCACCCACTCCATGCGCTTGAGCTTGATGAATTCGCCAACGATTTCCTGCCCCATCACTTCAGCGAACAACGGGTCCGCTTCCAGGGCATCGCAGGCTTCCTTGAGGGACTGCGGCAGCGTCTTGATGCCGCGCGCGGCAATTTCTTCAAGGCTCAGGCTGTAAAGGTTTTCGTTGCAGATCTGCTCGGGTTCCAACTGACGGTCGATGCCGTCCAGGCCCGCAGCAATAATCGCGGCGCTGACCAGATAGGGATTGCAACCGGCGTCCGGCAGACGGAATTCCAGGCGGCCGTAAGGCACGCGAACCATGGCCGAGCGGTTGTTGGCACCAAAGGCAATAAAGGCCGGTGCCCAGGTCGCGCCTGACAGCGAATTACCCACAACAAGCCGCTTGTAGGAGTTGACGGTCGGTGCGGCGAAGGCACACAGCGCTGGGCCATGGGCGAGCAGCCCCGCCGCGAAGTGGTAAGCCATTTTCGACAGGCCCATACCGTGCTTGTCGCTGGCATCGAAGAACAGGTTTTTGCTTTCGGCGCTGCTGATCGACAGGTGAAAGTGCATGCCGTTACCGGCGCGCTTCGGGTCCGGTTTTGGCATGAAGGAGCAGATCATGCCCATGTCATTGGCGATCTCGCCGGCCGCCATGCGGAAGAACGTGAAGCGGTCCGCCGACTCCATGGCATCGCTGTAGGTGTAGTTGATCTCGAACTGGCCGTTGGCGTCTTCGTGGTCGATCTGATAGATCTCGAAGCCCACCGGCTGCAAGGCTTCGGTCAGCCGTTCAAGAAAAGCCCGGGAACGGGACAGGCCTTTGTAGTCGTAGCAGGGTTTGTCGAGGCTATCGCTGGCGTCGACCAGTTGCAGCGTGCCGCTGTCATCGCGGCGCATCAGATTGAACTCAGGTTCGAGGCCGGTATTAAGCGTCCAGCCTTTGTCTTTCAGACGCTGCACTTGTTGTTGCAGCACATAGCGGCTGTCGTAAGGGTGTGGCTGGCCATCGACATGCCCGATGCACACCACCCGTCCATAACCGGGTTGCCATGGCACCGGGATCAGTGTCGACAAATCGCCCTTGGCCATGAAGTCCGGCCCGTGTGGCTCCATGCCCATGCCGCAGATAGCGAAGCCTGCGAACCCTGCACCCGCCTCGGCCACCGCCTCCAGCCCGCAAATCGGCACCGATTTGGTTTTCGCGGCGCCATGAATATCAACGAATTGCGCCAGCACGTATTTGATCCCGTGCTCCTCGATCAAGCGCTGTGTTTCTGGTGGCAACATGAGTGATCACTCCTCGCGATAGGCAAGCGTTGTAGTAGGGATGACGGCTTCACTTTCCATCGAAATAATCAATATTCCGAAAGGGAAAGTTAATTTCCCAGCAGGAATGCAAGCTACTTGCCAACTTGGTATGCCAGCGGCCGAAAGGAATGCAGGGGCGAAATTCTGCTGTATATATGGGAAACTCGTTTTCCCACGAGGAATAATCAACCGCCGCAACATGAAGAGCGGAGAAAAACGCACATTCACAGTGCGAAATTAAATTTCATGAACGGAAAACGTGCAGAGCTGATGAACACGCCGAACGAACCTGAACCGAAGTTGAAGCTTGAGCAGTACCTGGGCATTCAGATCAAACGCCAGCGCCAGGCGCAGGAGCTGAAACTGGCAGACGTTGCGCGTATCGCGGGCATCAGTCAGGGCATGCTCAGCAAGATCGAAAATGCGCAGGTCTCCACCAGTCTCGATAACCTCAGCCGCTTGTGCGACGTGCTGGGCATGCCCATGTCCAAGCTGTTCGCCCAGTACGATCAGAAAGGCAGCAGCGCGCTGCTGGTCAAGGCCGCTGAAGGGCTGGAGGTGGTCCGCCGCGGCACGGAGAAAGGTCACACCTATCACCTGCTCAACCACACCCGCGGCCCGAAAAAGAGTTTCGAGGCGTACATGGTGAGCATGGACGACGCCAGCGAAGAATTTCCGACCTTCTCCCACCCCGGTACCGAGTTTCTGCACCTGCTGGAAGGCGAACTGGTGTATCGCCACGGCAATCAGCTCTACCGCATGGAAGCTGGCGACAGCCTGACCTTCGACGGCGACATCCCTCATGGCCCGGAAGAACTGGTCAAGGTGCCAATCCGCTTGTTGTCGATCATGAATTATGGGGCGCAGGGGGAGTAAGAGCGGCTCGCTTCTAAATCCGAGCCCATTGATGAGCTGTTCCCTTGTAGGAGCCAACTTGTTGGCGAGGCATCATCCTGTTTAGGCAGGCCTGGCGTCTCTCGAACAAGTTCGTTCTCATCAAACAACAGCAAAATACTGGATTGAAATGCATTTTCTGTAGGAGCTGCCGAAGGCTGCGAAGCATTTCTACTGGTATACCGCCATCGCAGCCTTCGGCAGCTCCTACAGGTCCTATGTTTGCTTCGCGACAGCGGTGTGTCTTGGACACAAGGCACGCTTCTGCAGGTTGAATGCTCTCGGCAAGTATTTCCCCGCCTTATAAAAATTCCCCACAGTAAAAAAAGTTTCCAGAAAATTCTGGACGCAGGATTTTCTTTCGCCTATAAAACCGTCTCATGAATATTTAATTCCTGATGGGAATTTTTATTCGCATAGAAAAAAAGTTTTTACTGATGAATTTTCGCCCTGCGCTGAGCTGCCGCCACTTCTCCGAGGACAAGCCATGCAACACGAAAAGAACCATTTCATTCTCAAGATCAGTTGTCCGGCGACGTCCGGCATTGTGGCGGCCGTGGCTTCTTATCTGGCGCACAACAGCTGCTACATCGGTGAAATGGCGCAGTTCGATGATGAGTTCAGCGGGCGGTTCTTTATGCGTGCGGTGTTCCGCTTCAACGATGGACATCTCGGCGATATCGCGGCACTCAAAGCCAACTTCGACGAGGTGGCCAAGGCATTCGATATGCAGTGGGAGCTGCATGACACCCGCGAGCCGATGCGCGTGCTGTTGATGGTCAGCAAATTCGACCACTGCCTGACGGATCTGCTGTACCGCTATCACAAGGGCGAGATGGACATGACCATCACCGCCATCGTTTCCAACCATCTGGACTTGCGGCCGATGGCCGAACGCGAAGGGATTCGGTTTATTTATCTGCCGGTAACCAAGGACAACAAAGCCAGTCAGGAAGCGGAGTTGATGAAGGTGGTCGACGATACTCGCACCGATCTGGTGGTGCTCGCACGCTACATGCAAATCCTCTCCGATGACTTGTGCAAGCAGCTTTCCGGTCGGGCGATCAACATTCATCACTCGTTCCTGCCCGGCTTCAAGGGCGCCAAACCCTATCACCAGGCCTACGAGCGCGGCGTGAAACTGATCGGCGCTACGGCCCATTACGTCACCAGTGATCTGGACGAAGGGCCGATCATCGAGCAGGAAGTACAGCGCGTCGACCACGCCTACCTGCCCGCTGATCTGGTCGCGATGGGCCGCGATACCGAAACCGTAGCGCTGTCCAAGGCCGTCAAATATCACCTGGAACACCGGGTCTTCCTCAATCAGGACAGAACGGTGGTGTTCCCATGAGCGCGAGCAAAATCATTGACGGCAAAGCCAGCGCAGCGCGAGTCCTCGCCCAGGTCAAGCTGGACGTCAACGACTTGAAGAAAGACGCCATCGAACCGGCGCTGGCGGTGATTCTGGTGGGTTCGGACCCGGCGAGTCAGGTCTACGTGCGCAACAAGCTCCTGCGCGCTGAAGAGGCTGGAATCCGCTCCCTGGAATACCGCCTGGAAGCCGACACCACTCAAACTCAATTGCTCGACCTGATCGCAAAATTGAACGCGGACCAAGCCGTGCACGGCATCCTGCTACAGCTACCGTTGCCCGCCCACATCCCGGAAGCTCGCGCGTTACAGGCGATAGATCCGGGCAAGGATGTCGACGGCTTTCACAGTGAAAACGTCGGTGGGCTCAGTCAGGGTCGCGACGTACTGACACCGTGCACGCCCAGCGGCTGCCTGCACTTACTGCGTGAAGCCTGCGGCGATCTGAGCGGCAAGCATGCGGTGGTCATCGGCCGCTCCAATATTGTCGGCAAGCCCATGGCTGCCCTGCTCTTGCAGGCCCATTGCTCGGTCACGATCGTGCATTCACGCAGCGCCGACGCCAAGGCGCTGTGCCGCCTGGCCGACATCGTGATCGCCGCCGTCGGCAAGCCCCGGATGATCGACGCCAGCTGGCTGAAGCCCGGCGCCATCGTGATTGACGTCGGCATCAACCGCATCGAGGACGAAGGGCGCAGCCGACTGGTGGGCGATGTGGATTTTGACAGCGCCCTGCCCCAGGTTTCAGCCATCACCCCGGTACCCGGCGGCGTCGGCCCGATGACCATCGCGTTCCTGATGAAAAACACGGTCACCGCTGCCCGCCAGCAGGCCCTCGCGCAACGTAGCCAATCGGAGGCCGCATGCCTTTCAACCTTCTGAAATACGGGCTGAGTTCGGAGTACCCGGTCGAAGTCGACCTACCGGCTCCCAAAGCGCTCAAATCGTCCTATGACGTGGTGATTATCGGCGGCGGCGGACACGGGCTGGCCACGGCCTATTACCTGTCGCGCTACCACGGCATCACCAACATTGCGGTGCTGGAAAAGGGCTATCTCGGCGGCGGCAACACAGCACGCAACACAGCGGTGATTCGCTCCAACTACCTGACCAGCGAAGGCGTGAAGTTCTATGCCGAATCGGTGCGGATGTTCGAGGGGCTGTCCAACGAATTCGACTTCAACATCATGTACTCCCATCGCGGCCAACTGACCCTGGCGCACACCGATGCCACAGTGCGTTCGTTCCGCCAGCGCGCCGAGGTGAACAAGCATTTCGGCGGCCGCACCGAGATGATCGACCGCCAGCAGATTCGCGAACTGGTGCCGAGCCTGAACCTTGATCCCGGCCACATTCCGGTGCTGGCAGGTCTCTGGCACATGGATGGCGCGACCGCACGGCACGATGCCGTGGCCTGGGGCTACGCCAAGCAAGCGGCCAAGCGCGGCGTGGAGATTCACCAGCTCACTGAGGTTCAGGAGCTGATCATCGAGAACGGCACCATCACCGCGGTGAAGACCAACCGCGGCACCATCAAGTGCGGCTGTGCCGTGCAGGCAGTGGCCGGGATGAGCTCACAACTGATGAAAAAGGCCGGCATTCGCTCACCGATTCAGACCTTCCCGCTGCAAGCCATGGTGACCCAGCCGTTCAAACCGTTCCTCGATCCGCTGGTGAGTTCTTCTGCGCTGCACTGCTATGTGCAGCAGACCAGCCGTGGCGAAGTGGTCTTCGGCGGCGGGTCCGATCCGTACCCACTGTTCAACACCCGTTCGACCCTCGATCTGAAAGAAAGCCTGCTGGCCCACGCGGTGGAAATGTTCCCGTTTCTGGCCAACGCCAAGCTGATGCGGCAGTGGGCAGGGATAACTGACATGACACCCGATTACAGCCCGATCATGGGGCTTTCACCGGTGAAAAATTATTACCTGGACGCAGGCTGGGGCACGTGGGGTTTCAAGGCGACGCCGATCTGCGGCAAGACCATGGCCGAGCTGGTCGCCAGCGGTGGCAAGACCCCGGATCTGATCAAGCCGTTCGGCCTAGAGCGGTTTTCGACCTTCCAGCAAGTCAACGAAATGGGCGCCACCGCGGCCAGCCACTAAGGAGAGCGGAATATGAAGATCATGAATTGCCCGCTCAACGGGCCGCGCAACATCACCGAATTCACCTATGGCGGCGAGTTCAAGCACATGCCGGACCCAGCCACCTGCAGCGACAGCGAATGGGCCGATTACGTGTTCAACAGCGAAGACACTCTAGGGGTAGTCCGCGAATGGTGGATGCACACGCCGTCCAGCTACTGGTTTCTGGTTGAGCGCCATACCGGCAGCGATGAAATCATCCGCACCTTCGATCCCAAAGAGGTGTTCACCTCAAGGGTCGAATTTACCGCCGCCCCCGCCAAGGAGACCGCCCAATGAGCACGCCTGAAGAATTCCGGGGGTCGCGACTGGCCGCGCCCATGGGCCTGCTGATCGACCGCAACAAACCCCTGAGTTTCAGTTTCGACGACCGGCTCTATCAGGGCTTTCAGGGCGACAGCGTGGCCAGCGCCCTGCTCGCCAATGGTCGTTTCCTCTTGTCACGTTCGTTCAAGTACCACCGCCCACGCGGGCCGCTGACCATGGCGGGCCAGGACGCCAATACCCTGATTCAACTGCCCCGTGAGCCCAACGTGCTGGCGGACACTTTAGCCCTTGAAGAAGGCTTGCAGGCCAGCGGGCAGAACTTCAACGGTTCGCTGGACAACGACAAGGATGCCTACCTCGGCAAATTCTCGAAATTCATGCCGGTGGGCTTTTACTATCGCTCGTTCTACAAGCCCAGGGGCGCGTGGAAAGTCTGGGAACCCATCATCCGTAAAAAAGCCGGGTTGGGCGTGCTCGACCTGAAGTTTCAACCGGAGTATTACGACAAGGCCTATCTGTTCACTGACTTGGCGGTGATCGGTGCCGGTCCTGCCGGGTTGCAGGCGGCACTGACGGCCGCCAACGCCGGAGCCAAAGTGCTGCTGATCGAGCAGCAACCCATTCTCGGTGGCTCGCTCACCTACGCCCGTTTCGACATCGACGGCCAGCGCAGCGAACAACTGCGTCGTGAACTGGTGGAAGCTGTCGAGCACCACACCAACATTCGCGTCCTCAAACAAGCCACCTGCAACGCCTGGTTCACCGATAACTATTTGCCGGTGATTCAAGGCGAGCGCATGTACAAAGTGCGCGCCAGCCAGTGCCTGATTGCCAGTGGTTCATTCGATCAGCCGGTGATTTTCCGCAATAACGACCTGCCCGGCGTCATGCTGACCAGCGCCGCGCAACGCCTGATGAAGCTGTATGCGGTCAAGCCCGGCAAACGCGCCGTGGTCCTGACCGGCAATGACGATGGCTACCTCGCCGCGCTGGATCTGCACGAACAGGGTGTCACCGTGGCGGCGCTGGTGGACATGCGTGCCCACCCGGCAGACAGGGGATTGTTGCTGGCCCTCGAACAACGGGGCATCAGCTGTCATCAAGGCAGCACGGTATATGAAGCGCTGCATGAAAAAGGCATGCGTCATGTCAGCGGCGTTGATCTGCGCAAGATTACCGGCCAGGGTCAGGTGGCTGGCAGTGGCCAGATCGTGGACTGTGATCTGCTGTGCATGTCCGGCGGCTACATGCCGGTTTATCAATTGCTGTGTCAGGCCGGCGGCAAACTCAGCTACGACGATCAACTGGCGGAGTTCACCCTGAGCGGCCTGCCGAACAACCTCAGCGTGGCCGGTTCGGCTCACGGCTACCATGCGCTGGACAACGTGCTGGCTGACGCGACTCATGCAGCGGCCAACATCATCGTCGCGTTGAATCTTGAACTGAGCGCCAAGCCGCTGCCCTTGCAGACCGAAGCGCAGGTCAACTTCCCGTGGCCGATTTTTCCACATCCAAAAGGCAAAGATTTCGTCGATTTCGATGAGGACTTGCAGGTGCGCGACATCATCAATGCCACCCGCATCGGTTATCGCGATGTGCAGTTGGTCAAACGCTACTCAACCGTCGGCATGGGGCCGTCACAGGGGCGTCACTCCGCGCTGCCGACGGCGCGGCTGGTGGCTTCGTCGACGCAACGCAGCGTCAGTGAAACCGGCGTGACCACTGCCCGCCCGCCGTTCGAAGCCGAGAAGCTGGCCCATGTCGCCGGGCGTGCGTTCGATCCGTACCGGCAAACCCCAATGCACAAACGCCATGTCGAAGCAGGTGCCAAGATGATGCCCGCGGGCATCTGGCAGCGCCCGGCCTATTACGGCAAACCCCATGAACGGGAACGCTGCATGCAGCAAGAAGCCCTGCATGTGCGCAACAAGGTCGGCATCATCGATGTATCTACACTGGGCGGCCTGGATGTGCGCGGCCCGGATGCCGCCGAACTGCTTAACCGCATGTACACCTTTGCCTTCATCAAACAGCCGGTGGGTCGCTCACGTTACGCGCTGATGACCAATGAGCATGGCGTGGTCATCGATGACGGCGTGTGCGCACGTTTCGCCGAAAATCACTTCTATGTCACCGCCACCACCAGCGGCGTTGATCGCATCTATCAGCAGATGCTCAAGTGGAACGCCCAGTGGCGTCTGGACGTGGACATCGCCAACGTCACGGCAGCAATTTCCGCAGTCAACGTGGCCGGGCCGGACTCACGCAAGGTGCTGGAAAAAGTCTGCTCCGATCTGGATTTATCAGCCGAGAGTTTTCCCTATCTGGGGGTGCGCGAGGGCACCGTCGCAGGGATCAAGGCACGCTTGTTGAGGGTCGGTTTCGTTGGCGAACTGGGCTATGAAATCCACGTACCGGCGCGCCACGCACTCAAGCTCTGGGATGTGCTGACCGAAGCGGGCAAAGAACACGACATGCGCCCCTTTGGCGTGGAAACCCAACGTTTGCTGCGTCTGGAAAAAGGTCACGTGATCATCAGTCAGGACACCGACGGCATGACCCACCCGGCCGAGATCGACATGGGCTGGGCGGTCAGTCGCACCAAGCCTTTCTTCGTCGGACGACGCTCGGTGGACATTCTCGAAGCGCAACCGATGAAACGCAAACTGGTGGGCTTTACCCTGCCGAAAAACAGCCCGCAACCACTGGAAGGTCATCTGGTGCTGAAGGGTCCGGACATCAGTGGCAACGTCACATCCTGCGAATACTCGTCGAGCCTGGGCAAGATCATTGGTCTGGCCTACGCGGCGTTCGATCAGAGTCAACCGGGGCAACAGATTCCGATTCGCGTCGAAGGTGGCGTGGTGATCCAGGCCACAGTCGTAAAACTGCCTTTCTTCGATCCCGAAAACCAACGCCAGGAGCTTTGAGTCATGTCCAGCCTGCAAGCGGAACGTTACATCGGGCCAGGCCCGCTCCAACAATGTGCCCTGATTGACCTGACTGATGTACCCAGAGTCGGTTTTCGCGGCCAGCAAAGCGCCGGGTACCTCAGCGCTCGTGGGTTCTCTTTGCCAGACGCGCCAAACCGCGCCGTAACCCAGGCCGACGGCAGCCACGTTGCCCGGTTGTCCCAGACGGAATACCTGATTCTGGGCAGCCTGGCGGATCAGGGCCAGCGCATCGCCGACGAAGAAGCCCGCTGGGAGCTGGATCACAACGCCAACTACATGCTCCCCCGGCAAGACAGCCACGCCTGGCTGCAGCTCAGCGGCATGCACATCACCGAAGTCATGGCCAAGCTGTGTGGCGTGGATCTGCGACCGCAGGCATTCCCGGCGGGCGCTGTGGCGCAAACCTCAGCGGCGCGTATCAACGTGATTGTGATCAACCTTGGCCCACCGGAGTTGCCCGCGTTCCAGATCCTCTGCGACCGCGCTTCACTGGAATACTTCAAGGGTGCCGTGCTGGATGCCATGGGCGAGTTTGACGGGGTGCTGTTAGAGAACGATTGACCTGTAGGAGCTCACCGAGGTTACGAGGCCAGCGATGGCGGAGTGTCAGACAGACCGCTATCGCTGGCCTCGTAACCTCGGTGAGCTCCTACAGGATTGGGTTCAACGCCAAGAGCCTCCTCCCACCTGTGGAATTGAACATGCTCGACACACCCGAAAAAGACACCGACTACAGCGTCCCTGCCCTGGCCAGGGGATTGAGCGTGTTGGGGATGTTCAACGCCCGGACCCGCAGCCTGAGCATTCAGGAGATCGCCGAGCGGCTGGGTGTCAGCACTTCGGCGGTGTACCGGATTCTGTTCACCCTCACCAGCATGGGCTATCTGAACAAGCTCAACACCCAGTATGAGCTGGGAGCCAGAGTCATCAGTGACGGCTTCAGTTATCTGGCCAGTCGCGACATCGTGGAAGTGGCGATGCCCCATCTGAACCTGCTGCGGGACCGTACTTCGCTGTCCTGCCATCTGAGCATTCGCGAGCAGACCGACAGCCTGTATCTGTTCCGCGCATTTGCAGCGCAACGGCTTTCGGTCAACATCCCCATCGGCACGCGTATTGCCTGTCACTGCACCGCCATGGGCCGGATGCTGCTGACTGCGTTGGACGAAAACGGTCTGGCGCAGTTGTATCAACACGTAAGACTGGACGGCTACCCCACACCCGCCCCGCGAACCCTGCCTGAATTGCAACGCCTGATCGCCGAAGACCGCGAACGCGGCTGGGTAGTGCATCGGTCCGATTACTCCACCGCGATTGCCACTGCTATCCGGGATCACAACGGCCAGGTGACGGCGGCGATCAATCTCTCCGGCCCGGATGCCGTCATGGACCCCGAAGGCGCTACGAACCGCTTCCAGGACCTGCTGTTTGAATGCAGCGCCAATATCAGTCGCGACTTGGGTTTTGCACCGCAAACAATTTGATTCAGGGTCAACGGATTTCCCTCTCGAGCGCACTCAAGAACTCCAGAATCCAGCCGATAGCGGCATACCATAATACTAATTAGCAACACATCTGCGTGCCTGCCAAAACCCTCCTGAGACTGCTCAGGGCGTTAGCCAGAACTGCAATCGGAGCATGGATGAACATCAAACAGAAACTGACGTGGGCATTCGCGGTCATCGCGTCCCTGCCGATCATCGTCGTCGCCAGCATCGTCATCATCAACCTGCGCAGCGATGCAACTGATGACTTCTCCGACAACAGCGGCCGCGAGATACGGCAGGTCGCCAATGCGATGCAACTGTTTTTCGAAGGCATCAGCCAGAATGCCGACTACGTTGCGCTCAATCCATTGGTCACCGGTGCCGGCGACAGTATCAAGAGCTACATGAGCGCCGACGCGCCAAGCCTGCCCGAATCCGATGCTCACAAAGCACTGTTTCAGTTTTTCGAAGGCATTGGCAAAAGCCATCCCGCCTACTCCTATGTTTCCTACGGTATGGCCAATGGCAGCTACGCGATCTGGCCCGCCGACGCGAAACTCGCCAATTACGACCCGCGTCAGCGCCCCTGGTACAAAACAGCCATGGCCAACCCTGGCAAAACCGTGCGCACTGACGCCTACTACTGGGCCAACGACGACGCGGTTCTGGTCAGCACGGTCCGCACGGTCGCCAACACCGTGGGTAACCCCGGCGGCGTGGTCGCGATTGACGTCTCCCTAAAGCAACTGACGACCATTGTCAAACAGATCAAGCTGGGCGAAAGCGGCTATCTGATGCTGATGGAAAACAACGGCACCATCCTGGTCGATCCGCGTAAACCCGAGCACAACTTCAAGAAAATCGGAGAGCTGGGCGACGGCTACGCGCAACTGGCCAAGGCTGGCAGCGGCCTGACCGAAGTGACGCTGGATGGCGAACGCTACATGGCCAACGTCTTCCCTTCCGAGCAGTTGGGCTGGAGCTTCATCGGCCTGATCAAACAAGAAGAGGTTATGAGTTCCGCCACCCGCCTGACCTGGCTGATCGGGGTGATCGCCGCGGTGTTGGCGGTTATTTTCGCCTTGGTCGGGGCCAGCTTTGCTTCACTCATCGTGCGCCCGATTCGCAGTGTAGCCAGCGGTCTGGAAGGCATCGCTCAGGGCGAAGGCGACCTGACCCACAATCTGGATGTGCGCGGTAACGATGAAACGGCGCAACTGGCTAACTGGTTCAACAAGTTCCTCGCAGCGATCCGCAGCCTCATTCAGCACATCGGTCTGGCCGCAAACAAGATTCTCGATACCTCCACCAGCTCCACTCAGGTGTCGAACAACATGGCAGACGCCGCAGGGCGCCAGCGTGAAGCCGTGGACATGGTGTCGACGGCCTTCCACGAAATGGTTGCTACGGCCAACGAAGTCGCCCGTTCGTGCAGTCAGGCGGCCGAATCGGCAGACAACGGCCAGCGTCAGGCCCGTGAAGGCCAGCAACAGATCGACGATGCGGTTACCAGTGTCGATCAACTGAGCGCTGAACTGTCTCAGTCAGCCACCGCGATGGTGCAGCTGGAGAAAGACAGCAACGCCATTCAGTCCATCCTCGACACCATCCGCTCCATTGCCGAGCAAACCAACCTGCTGGCCCTCAACGCAGCCATCGAAGCAGCCCGTGCCGGTGAGCAAGGTCGCGGCTTTGCGGTGGTGGCCGATGAAGTCCGGGCTCTGGCCAAACGGACTGCCGACTCCACCGCCGAGATCGACAACCTGCTCGGCACCCTCGCCCGCCGCACGTCGTCGGTAACGCAACAGATGAACGCCAGCCTCGCCGTGTCGCAGCAATCGGTGGAGAAAATCGGCCAGGCACGCAGCAGCTTCGGGCAGATTCGTGAATCGGTGGACGTGATCCGCGACATGAATACCCAGATCGCAACCGCCGCTGAAGAGCAACACCACGTGGCGGAAGACATCAATCGGCACATCAGTCAGATTCATGGCGATGCGCAGTTGGTGGCCGAACTTGCCGAATCAGCTCGTGCCGACTCCCGTAGCCTGGCAGCGCTGTCCAGCGAACTGGACGGTCTGGTCAAGCGTTTCCGGACTTGATTGATGGCAGCAAGTCGAGGGTGAATCTCGACTTGCTGCAACATCCAGCAACAATCAGCCGCGCCCACCTCTGAAACACAAATAGAAATAATTCCTGATAGACACGTTATACTATAACGAATCTATAAGGAATGTCAGAAATGCCCCCTCGCAAAATGGTCTCATTCGCAGGCCTCGCTTTTGGTCTTTTGGCCGACGCCAGCTACGCAGAAAATACACCGCACACTTATGAACTCGACACGATTACGGTCAACGCTGACGCCAACTATGAGTCAGCGACGGGACCGGTCAGCGGCTATCGTGCCACCCGCTCGGCCACCGCCACAAAGACCGACACCGCAATCAAAGACATTCCGCAATCCATTAGCGTGATCCCCGCCAGCGTGCTCAAGGACGTGGGCAGCTCTAACGTGGAGCGCGCTCTGGACTACGCCGGGGGCGTATCCAGACAGAACAACTTCGGTGGCCTGACCCTCTACGAATACAGCATTCGCGGCTTCACCACGTCCGAGTTCTACAAGGACGGTTTCAGCGCCAACCGGGGTTATCCGAGCACACCGGATGCGGCCAACGTCGAGCGCATCGAAGTGCTCAAAGGCCCCGCTGCCAGCCTGTACGGCCGTGGTGACCCCGGCGGCACGGTGAACATCGTCACCAAGAAACCCCAGGCCGATGCCTTCACCACCCTGCAAACCAGCGCGGGCAGTTGGGATCGCTATCGCACCGCACTGGACGTCAACGCCCCGCTGAACGAAGACAAGAGCGTACTTTCCCGGGTGAACCTCGCGGTGGAAGACAACAACAGCTTTCGCGATCACGTCGAAAGCAAACGGGTCTTCGTCGCCCCGACGTTCAGTTGGCAGTTGAGTCCGGACACACATGTGTCGGTGGAGACTGAGTTTGTCCGCCATAGCTCGACCTTTGACCGAGGCATCGTCGCCCCCAACAACAAGTGGAGCGGCATGTCCCGGCGAACCTTCCTCGGCGAGCCAAACGACGGCGACATCGATAACGACAACAACATGATCCAAGCGGCGTTGGAGCATCAGTTGAATGATTTCTGGTCGCTCCGTCTGGCCAGTCATTACAAGGAAGGCGAGTTGTCGGGCTTCGCTTCGGAGAGCCGTGCACTGAATGCTGACGGTCGCACAGTCAACCGCCGCTACCGCGAACGGGACATGAACTGGCACGACAGCATTACCCAGCTTGAGCTGCGGGGTCTGGTGGACATCGGCAGCTGGGAGCACCAACTGCTGATCGGCACCGAGTACGAGAATTACCGCAAGAACGAGCGCGTGACTAATACCGCCGGCAGCCCTTATGCCATCGATATCTACCAGCCGGTTTACGGCCAGCCCAAGCCCAACGGCATACGCTCCGGCACGGATTTTTTTGAGCACGTCGAAAGTCAGGCGCTGAACCTGCAGGACCAGATCGTGTTCACCGACAAACTGCGCGGGATGATCGGCGCGCGCTTCGAGCATTTCGAACAGAGCATCGACGACTACGCCGTGAACGTCACCAACAGGCAGCAGCACAACGCGCTGACCTACCGCACGGGCTTGCTGTACCAGATCACGCCGCAAATCGGCCTGTTCGCCAACGCCTCGACTTCGTTTAAACCCAATAACGGTACTGACGCTTCAAGAAAGACCTTCGACCCCGAGGAAGGCGTGGGTTATGAAGCCGGGATCAAGACGGAGCTGCTCGACGACCGCTTGAGCGCCACCCTCGCCGCTTTCCATATCGAAAAGGAAAACGTGCTGACGCTGGATCCGGGCACTGACTTCAATCGCGCTGTAGGCAAGGCGCGCAGTCAGGGTGTCGACCTGCAATTCACCGGGCAAGTAACCGATGCAGTCCGGGTGATTGGCGCATTTGCCTACATCGATGCAGAAGTCACCAAAGGCGACACCACTATCCCGACCGGTAGCCGCATTCTGGGCGTGGCCAAACGCAGCGGCAGTCTGCTCGGGGTTTACGAGTTCCAGAATGGTCTGCTTAAAGGCTCGGATCTGGGCGCGGCGTTCACGTATGTGGGCGACCGCTCCGGCGAGGCAGGTACAAGCTTTGAGCTCCCCGCGTACCACACCGTCGACCTGCTGGCCCATTACAAGGCCAATGAAAACGTCACCGTTGGCCTGAACCTGAACAACCTCTTCGACGAGAAATATTTCGAGCGTTCCTACAGCAACTACTGGGTCGCCCCCGGCGAACCGCGCAACTTGACCGTCAGCCTTACCCTCAGCCTCTGATCACAAGGACTTACCATGCACGCTAAAAAAACAATTCTGGCCCTGAGCCTGATAGGCGCCTTCACCGCACAACAGGCCAGTGCCCATGGCCTGTGGACGGAAGAACGTCGCGGCAACATCGAAGTGGTTTACGGCCATGGCGCCGAGGACAGCAAATTCAAAGCGGAAAAAGTCAGCGGCGCCTGGGCCTATGACATGAACGGAAAAATGATCCCGGTGACGGTCGAACGCCTTGCCGACCATGCCCGTCTGCAACCTTTGAGCAGGCCCGCGGTGATGTCCGTCGCGCTGAACAACGGCATGTGGTCACAGACTGCAGACAAGAAATGGACCAACGAAGGCCGCACGAAAGTCCCTGGTGCGGTCACGGCGCTAGAGACGTTCAAGTACAGCCTGGCGATTTATGAACCGGGAGTGAAACTGCCGCCACTGAAGCGTTTGCGGCTGGTCATCATGCCCCAGGCCGACCCGCTGAGTGTCGGGCCAGGCAAAGCGTTACCGGTGCAAGTGCTGCTGGATGGCAAGCCATTGGCGGGAATCAAACTGATCGGTGACTACCGCAGCCAGCCGGATGAGGTCAGCGCAACCACTGACGCCCAAGGCCGGGCCAGTGTCGTGGTACGTAACGAAGGCCTGAACATCATTGCAGCCGAGACTGTAGTGAAGGTCAGCGGCAACCCGGACATCGATGAGCAGGGGCTGTTTACTTCACTGACCTTTGTCGGTGAGCCGCATCACGAGTAACGGCTTGAGCTGAAATGCGATTTCATGTGGGAGCGGTGCTTGCCCGCGATAAGTCTAAACGCGGTTTCACATCAGACCGCGGTGCCTGTATCGCGGGCAAGCACCGCTCCCACAAGGAGAATGCATTCCCCTGTTGCACCCAGGTGTACCCAATACTCAAAAATACTTCAACCACGCAATATCCTTGCGCCGCGCCTTGAAGCTGGCGAACGCCTTGACGGCAGGAAACAATCCGACCGCCAGCAACACCGAGCACAGCCAAACCGCGCCCACCGAATCGAAGCCAAAGTAATTACCTTTGTTCGTGCCCCATATCGCCACGGCAATCAGGTACAGAATCTTCAGCACGTACAGGTGCAGCAGGTAGAAGAACATCGGTGCGGCACCGAACACCAGCAGCGGCTTGAACCACACGCGCCCTGCTGCCTTTTCGAACCAGACCAGCAACAACAGACCGATGCCCAGCGTCAGGCTGAGGAACAGCAGCGATGGCGGGTATTTGGTGATATTGAAGAAGCTCATCAGCGTCTGCACGCTGGTCTCACCGATGGACCACGGCTTCTCGCCGTAACCGTTTACCAGACGCAACAGGAAGAACAGCACCAGCAGACCTAAACCTGCCAGTGCGAGCCTGTTTTGACGCTGGCGCGCATCAGCTCCGGAAGCGAACCAAGGACCCGCCGCGTAACCCAGGGCAATCACACCAATCCACGGCAACAGCGGATAAGACGTGCGCAGACGCAAGCCATCCCAAGGCACCAGCCAACCGCGGTCATGCAGGATCGCCCACGGCACATACATTGCTGAGTCCTGGGTGAAGTGCAGCGTATCCAGCAGGTTATGCCCGGCAATGATTACCACACCGATCACCGCCAGCGCAGGTCTCGGCAGTTTTACCAGGATCGCCAACGCCACCATGCTCAAACCGATGGCCCAGATCACCTGCAGGTACACCGTGGTCGGCGGGAACTGGAAGGTCCAGGCGAAGTTGACCAGCGTGACTTCCAGAGCAATCAGGAACAGCCCGCGCTTGAACAGAAAGCCCGACACCTCTTTCGCACCGTAGCGTTCACCGTAGAGATAAGCCGACAGACCGGTCAGGAAGATGAACAGCGGCGCACACAGATGCGCCAGCGTGCGGCTGAAAAACAATTCAGGCGGCGTGGTGGTCACGTCCATCGGGTCCGAAACCTGGAGGTGCAGCAGGAAGGTTTCGCGAACATGGTCAAGCAACATGAACAGAATGATCAGGCCGCGCAACGCGTCGATCGATTGCAATCGAGTGGAAGCCAACGGCTTCAGAGAATGGGTCGTCATTGAAAAACTCATGGTGAGGGATTGATGCGAAAGCGGCTGCTATCCGTTCAAAACGAACGGCTGCGCAAAATCTTGAAAAAGCTGACAAATGTTATGTTATATCAACAGCCAACACAATTGACTGCGATGAGGCTATGCAGGATCTGCTCCAGAATGCGCAGCGTTGTGCGCAAACCAGCCAGTTAACAGCCATAACGTTATTCACTAATGTTATTTAAATATTTATTCTTATACCTATATCGTCTGCCTATCGCTCGCACATCCCTCTGTTAATCGCTGGAGCACGGCATGACAAACACCTCGACACGTCGCCCTCGAATTTCCCGTCTGGCCACCTCACTGGGCCTGGCGGCATCCCTGCTGACCGGCAGTCTCGCGATGCCGACCGCTGCCCAGGCGGAAGGTCAACTGCGCATCGCCGAACAGTTCGGCATCGTTTATCTGCTGCTCAATGTGGTGCGCGATCAGAACCTGATCGAAAAACACGGCAAGGCAGATGGCGTGGACATCAAGGTCGACTGGACGCAATTGTCGGGGGGCGCAGCGGTCAATGACGCACTGCTGACCGGCGCAGTAGATATTGCCGGTGCGGGAGTCGGGCCATTGCTGACCATCTGGGACCGGACCCACGGCAAGCAGAACGTCAAGGCCGTGGCTTCGCTGGGTAACTTCCCGTACTACCTGGTCAGCAACAATCCCAAGGTAAAAACCATCGCTGACTTCACCGAGAAAGATCGCATCGCGGTCCCGGCGGTGAGCGTTTCGGTGCAATCACGTTATCTGCAATACGCGTCCGCCAAACTGTGGGGCGATGCAGAATATGCGCGACTGGATAAATACACCGTCAGCCTGCCGCACCCCGACGCCGCGGCGAGCATCATTGCAGGTGGAACCGAGCTGACCGGTCACTTCTCCAACCCGCCGTTTCAGGAGCAGGAAGTCGCCGCCAAAGGCGTGCATGTGGTGCTCAACACCTACGACCTGCTGGGTCCGAATTCGCCGACACTGTTGTTCGCCACCGAGAAATTCCGCAACGAGAACCCGAAGACCTACAAGGCGTTCATCGAGGCACTGAGCGAAGCTGAAGACTTTATCCGCAAGGACAAAGGCGCTGCGGCAGACACTTACATCCGTGTCACCAAAGCAAAAATCGACCGGGATGCGCTGCTGAAAATCATCGACAACAAGGACTTCGAGTTCACCATCACGCCGAAGAACACCTACCCACTGGCTGAGTTCCTGCACCGCGTCGGCGCGATCAAGAACAAGCCTGAGTCGTGGAAGGACTACTTCTTCCAGGATGCCAAGCCGCTGCAGGGTAGCTGAGGGGTATACCTACCTGTAGGAGCTGCCGAAGGCTGCGATGGCGGTGTGTCAGGAACATCGCTTTCGCAGCCTTCGGCAGCTCCTACAGGGTCCTGCTCCTATTCAACACCCCGCAACCCACTCATCAACTCTTCCCGGCATTTCAGCAGCGCCTTCTCAATGCTCTCCCTGGCCTGGGCAATTCGCCAGGCCGGGCCGGCCACGTCAATCGAATAGAAGCCCTGCGGCGTCTGCAGACTCACGGCCACCGAAGCCACGCCTTGGGTGTGTTCTTCGTTGCCATAGGAAATCCCGGTTTTCCTGATGCTTTCCAACTGCTCGAGCAGCTCGGGCAATGTGAGGGTATTGGCCGTCAGCGGCTTGATCTTGCGGCCGATCAGTTTGACCACTGATTCATTGTCCATCCTGGCCAGCAAGGCTTTACCGCCACCAATGCCGTAGATGTTCAGAATGCCCCCCGGTCCGGAGGAAACCCTCAAGGAATGACTCGACACCACGGTGTGCAAAATCAATAGCTCAGCCCCCGCAGCACTGGCCAGCACAATGGTTTCGCCAGTCTCCGCCCCCAGCCTCTCAAGGTAGGGTCGCGCCTTCTGCACGATGTCCACATGGCTATGGGAAGCCAGACGCATCAACGCCGGCCCCAGACAGATTCCGCCTCGGCCGTGTACTTCCAGTAGCTCTTCCAGCGCCAGTGCATCGACCAACCGCTGCACCGTGGAACGAGGCAATTCACAACGCTTTGCGATTTCCCCAAGGCTCAAGCCGGCAGGCTCTCCTTCAAGGCTGCGCAGAATCGCTGCTGCCCGGGAAATAACCTGCACGCCACCGCGATCTGGATCCGTCGTTGTCATGGACACACCTTGTCATAAGTACCACTGATTGATACAGTGTACCGCCTTACAGTTAATAGCTGAAACACCCTCAGCAGGATTTTTACGTGTCAGCGCCTCCACCACCGCCCTCTCCCGCTCCCTTCACGCTCCGTCTGGCACTGGGTCTGATCGGTGTGCTGATTGCTGCGCTGACCTCGGGGATCAATGACCGCGTCACTGACATCACGCTGGCCGACATTCTAGGCATGTACGGTCTGGGACACGATGACGGCACCTGGGTCAGTTCGGTCTACGCTGCTGCCGAAGTCTCGGCCATGCTGCTCGCGCCCTGGTTTGCAGTGACCTTTTCCCTGCGTCGCTTCGCCATCGTCGCAACTTTCGCCTTCACGTTTTTTGGGGCAATCATCCCTTTCGCGCCCAATCTGGAAAGCCTGGTCACCCTGCGCGTATTGCAAGGCATCGCTGGCGGTGCGCTGCCGCCGTTGCTAATGACCGCCGCATTACGTTTTCTGCCATGGCATATCAAGTTGTACGGTTTGTCAGCCTATGCGCTGACGGCAACCTTCGGTCCTAACCTGGCGATGCCGCTGGCCGCATTGTGGACCGAAGGTGTCGACTGGCGCATGGTCTTCTGGCAGATCATCCCGTCCGGGCTGATCGGGGCGGCGCTGATTGCGTATGGATTGCCGCAAGATCCGTTGCGCCTGGAGCGCTTCAAACAGGCAGACTGGCGCGGAGCATTGCTGGGGGTCAGCGGCGTCACCATGCTGATCATCGCCCTGACGCAAGGCGAGCGCCTGGATTGGCTCAACTCACCACTGATCACCACGCTGCTGCTGGGTGCTGCGGTGTGTCTGCCCGCGTTTCTGATCAACGAATGGTTTCATCCGCTGCCGCTGTTCAAACTGCAATTGCTCAAGCGCCGCAACTTCAGTTACGGCCTGATCACCTTATGCCTGTTTCTCTTTGTCGGGCTGGCAGGCAGCGCAATTCCGGCGTCTTATCTGACCCAGATTCAAGGCTATCGCCCGCTGCAAACCATGCCGACCGCATTGATCATTGCCTTGCCGCAATTACTGATCGCGCCGCTGGTGGCACTGATGATCAACCGCAACTGGGTCGACTCGCGCTATGTGATTGCCTTCGGCCTCGGGTTGCTGGCCGTCGCCTGTCTGGGCGGCTCGCAGATCACCAGCGAATGGATTCGCGACGACTTCTACCTGCTGCAATTACTGCACACCTTCGGCCAACCCATGGTGGTGGTGCCGTTGCTGATGAACGCAACGGGGGTGATTCAACCCCTTGAAGGGCCCTTCGCCTCTTCGATGGTCAACACACTGCGCGGGCTGTTCTCGGTGATTGCCGGGGCCGCACTGGAAAACTTCGTCACCCATCGCGAGCACTACCATTCCAACGTATTGCTCGACGGTGTGGGGACAAGGCTGCAAGGCCTGGAGCCTCTGCACAGCGTTCAGAGCACCGCAGCGCTGGCCCGCCAAGTCAAGGAACAAGCCTACGTATTGAGTTTCAGCGATGCCTTCCTCGCATTGCTGGCCGTCATCGGCGTTTTGCTGGTCATTCTGCTGACCCTGCCCAAGCGCGCCTACCCACCGCAACCTCCGGTACCGTCATGAAACAGCACAGAACCGCCATTTCCCTGGCCTGCGTCGCCGTCGTCGTTTGCCTCGCTTACATCGGTTATCGCCTGATCAGCGGCGGCACCGTGCAACAGACCGACGATGCTTATATCCGCGCCGACTCGGTATTGGTGTCGCCGCGTCTTTCCGGGCAGATCAGCAAGATCGCCGTTGACGACAACCAGTGGGTCAAGGCTGGCGACCTGCTGGCTGAAATCGACAATGCCGATTACCGGGTCGCGCAGCTGTCGGCCAAGGCCAATGTTGAAGCGGCTGCGGCACAGATCCAGAACCTCAAGGCCAGTATCCAGCGTCAGGCTGCGGTCATTGATCAAGCCTCTGCAACCACACGCGCCACGGCGGCATCGCTCAAATTTGCCCAGGAAAACGCCAAGCGTTACCTGAACCTGTCCAACGCTGGAGCGGGTACTCAACAGGAACGCCAGAAGGCCGATGCCGAACTGCTGGGCTGGCAGGCCGCCCGTGATCGCGATGAAGCCTCGCGTGTCGCGGCGTCCAAGAGTCTCGACGTACTCAAGGCGCAGCTGGAAGTTGCCAAGGCAGCACTGGCCAAAGACGAGGCCGCCTTGCAACAGGCTGATCTGAATCAGTCCTATACGCGCATTACCGCGCCGCAAGACGGCATGGTAGGTCAGCGCTCGGTCCGCGTCGGCGCGTATGTTTCTCAGGGGCAAGCCTTGATGGCCATTGTTCCTTTGCAGGACGCCTTCGTGGTCGCCAACTTCCGCGAAACCCAACTGGCTCACATGCAGCCGCAACAGAAAGTCGAACTGAGCGTGGACAGCTTTCCTGACCACACCTTCAGCGGCTACATCGACAGTATTGCCCCGGCGACCGGAGTCTCGTTCTCGCCTATCGCGCCGGATAACGCGACCGGTAACTTCACCAAAGTGACCCAGCGTCTGCCGGTGAAAATCAGGTTCGATGCCGATCAGGCAGATCTGCAAAAGCTGCGGATCGGCATGTCGGTCGTGGCGCGAATCGATACCGCGCAGGAGCATTGAGATGAAACGTTGCCTCCTGTTCGCCGCTATGGTCAGCCTCGGTGCCTGCTCGGTCGGCCCTGATTTTCAACGCCCGCAAGCGCAGCTGCCGCAGACCTGGCAAGGTAGTGTGCGCCCCGGCGCTACGCCGGGCAGCCCTGCGGACAGCCAGTGGTGGCAGCAACTGGGCGACCCGCAATTGACCGCACTGGTGGAGCGCGCTGCCAAGGCTAATCTCGACGTGCGTGCTGCCAGTAATCGCCTGGAGCAAAGCCGGGTGATGCGTCAGGTCACCGGCAGCCAGCAATTGCCCGGCGTTGCTGCCAATGGCAGTTATCGCCGTGCGCGCAACAGCGCCGAAGGTCTCAATGATCCTTCCGGCGAACAAGGCCAGTCCCCGTTTGAACTGTGGAGCGCGACGCTGGATGCCAGTTGGGAGCTAGACCTCTGGGGCCATGTACGGCGCAACGTCGAAGCCGCCGATGCGGAAATCGAACTGACCCAGGCTCAGCGCGACGGCGTGCTGTTGAGCATCGCCGCCGAAACCGCCACCGATTACATTCGCCTGCGCGGCGTGCAGGCCAAGCTGGGCGTCGCGCGGCAGAACCTCGAGATCGCCAGACAGAGTCGGCAGTTGACGCAGGCTCGTTTCGACAATGGCGTGACCACCAATCTCGATACCTCCAACGCTGCTGCGCAAGTGGCGACCATCGAAGCGGTGATACCAACCCTGGGGGCCGAACAGGACCGCCTGATCAACGCCCTGAGCTACCTCCTCGCCGAGCCGCCTCGCGCACTCAGCACCGAGTTGCTCGAACCGAAAGGCATCCCTCATCCCGCACCGGATGTGCCCCTGGGCCTGCCCTCGGAACTGGCCCGGCGGCGGCCGGATATTCAGCAAAGCGAAGCTGCCCTGCACCGGGCCACTGCGGCAATCGGCGTGGCACAAGCTGACTTTTATCCACGGATCAGCCTGGGCGCGAGCTTCGGTACGCAAGCGCTGGACGGCTCGGATGTGGGGGCATGGAGTTCTCGTCAATGGACCTATGGCCCAAGTCTGTACCTGCCAATCTTTCAGGGCGGACGCCTGACCGGCACTTTGGAACTGCGCAAACGCCAGGAGCAGGAAGCAGCACTTAATTATCAGCGCGTCGTACTGGGTGCCTGGCATGAAGTCGATAACGCCATGACGGACTATGCCGCAGAGAAGCAGAAGCACACCGCCCTGCAGGAAGCCGTCAGCCAGAACAACATCGCCCTGAGCACCGCCCGGGATCGCTACACCCAGGGCGCGGCGGACTTCATCAACGTGCTGAATGTGCAGCGGGCGTTGCTGGATACCCAAAGTGCTCTGGTGGACAGCGCAACGGCGGCGGCGATTGATCGCATCAGACTGTACCGCGCGCTGGGTGGTGGTTGGCCGAAGGGTTAATGCGTCGGCGTGGGACCGGCTTTAGCCGGGAAAGCGATATTTCTGACGACACAAATTGAGCGGCTGTACTGGCCTCTTCCCGGCTAAAGCCGGTCCCACAAGGGGACTCCATTTCAATTCGAAATTGAGTTTGCATAAAAAAACAGGCTGCCCTCATGCCAAAGGAACAGCCTGTAAAAACAACGAAGTTTTTTGAGTAACGTTTCAGCCCATCACTTGGCAGTGATCACCGACAATTTGGTAATCCCCGCCCGCTCAATAGACGCCATGGCCCTGGCCACTTCCCCATAATTCACACCATCGTCAGCCTGCAATTGCACGCGTACGTCGGGGGCTTTTTCCTTGGCGGCCTTGAGGTTGGTTTCCAACAAGTCAGGCTGGATTTCGTCCTTGTTGATGAACAGCTTGCCCTGCCCGTCGATGCTCACCACCAGCGGGTCTTTCTGTTCCACCGGGGCGACCGATTCGGTCTTCGGCAAGTTGATCGGGATCGAATTGGTCAGCAGTGGCGCGGTGACGATGAACACCACCAGCAGCACCAGCATCACGTCCACCAGCGGCGTGACGTTGATCTCGCTCAGGACTTCATCGCTGTCTTGTGTGGAGAAAGCCATCTCAGGACGCCTCCTGCACTTTCTGGCCTACAGCGGGTGCGCCGTGCTTGTTCAGCACCGGATGCAACAGGACGCGGAACGAGTTCTTCTGGGCCAGGCTGTAAAAGTCGTGAGCAAAGTCATCCAGGTCAGCGGCAGTCAGTTTCAAGCGACGCAGGAAGTAGTTGTAAACCAGCACCGCAGGCACCGCGACCGCGATACCGACACCGGTGGCGACCAGTGCCGTGCCGATAGGGCCGGCAACGGTTTCAAGACTTGCCGAACCCGCCGCACTGATGCCTTTCAACGCCGACATGATGCCCCAGACCGTACCGAACAGACCGATAAACGGTGAAGTGCTGCCGATGCTGGCAACCACCGCCAGACCGGTTTCCAGCGAGCGGCGTTCACGCACGATTTGCTGACGCAGGGCACGCTCCAGACGGTCCTGATGATTGATCGCCTGGCTCAGGTCCGTGGCCTGCGCGCCATCCGGCACTTGGATGGCGGCATAACCGGCCAACGCCACACGGGCGGCTGCGCCTGGTTGTTCCTGAGCCAGTTGCGCGGCGGAATCAAGGCTCGATGCGGCCCAGAACTGCTTGTGGAATTTACGATCCTGATTCTTCAGGCGGGTGAACTGCACCCCTTTGAGCAGGGCCAGGCCCCAGGTCACAACGGAAAACAGGACCAGCAGCCAGATGACGGCGTGCTCGACGGATTCGAAAGGGGAAGCAAGTAGGTTCATGGCGCGGCTCTCTCTGAAAAAGGCATGTCTCAGAACAAGACAGGTTGTGTAGCGATGCGCCTTTTGTTCAGGTAGCTCGCAGATTCAAACGAATAAGGGTTAACGAATCTTGAAATCGATGGGCACGCTGACCCAGCCGTCCTGGGCAACATCGCCCTGCTTGGCCGGTACAAAGCTCCAGCGTTTAACCGCTGCCAGGGCCGCGTCGTCGAGTTGATCGCGTCCGCTGCTTTTCTGCAGTTGAATCTCACCCGGCTTGCCGCTGGCCAGTACATGCACACGCAACAACACTGTACCTTCCCAACCGCGACGCATGGCCAGTGCAGGGTATTCCGGGGCCGGGTTTTTCAGGTAACCGGCGTTGGCAGAGGCTGGCGTTACCGGCTTAGGTGCAGGTGGCGCGGGCGGCGCAGGTGCTGCAACCGGTTGCGGCGGCGCCGGTGGAGCTGGCGGTTGCTCAACGGGTTTCGCGACCGGCTTGGGCACAGGTTTTACAACCGGTTTGGGCTTTGGAATCGGCTTGGGCGGCGGCGGTTTGACCGCGAGTTCGTCTTCCACGGGCGGTGGTGGTTCCTCCACCACCGGCTGCACGATGGGCTCGGGCAGCGGCGGAGGCGTTTCTACCACTGGCGGCGCAGGCTGGGAAAACTCGATGGTCATCGGTGGAACTTCGGGTGGTGCGACCGGCAGCGGAGCAGGCGGATTCTGGTTGACCCAGTAAATGACCGCACCGTGCAACACCAGGGCGAACACCCCCAGCAAAACGGCTTCACGACGGCTCAAAATCCTTTTCGGCGTGCTGTGCAGACGCGACAGCGCCAAGGGACCGCGATAAACGCGCCCCAGATCGAGCAGCTCGCCGCCCGGTGCCGGTCGCCACAGCACATCGAGTGCGCCGGCGCTTTGGACATTGCCCATTGTGTGCTCCTGCAAAACCTTCAAATGAAAGCCCGAGCCAGAGCGGATGGCTCTGCGACGACGCTTGAGTTAAATAATCCACGAGACGATATATTTCTTAAAAGAATATTTTCTCAGATGGATATTCGTTAATTGCATAACACTCGATATCAAGTTGCGAATAGGCCTGCGGAAATGGAGATGCCACTGAATGGCGCATAACCTGTGGGAGCGGTGCTTGCCCGCGATACATGAGACGAAGCAGGAAGACATACCGCGTTATCGTTTATCGTCGGAATGCCGCCCAGACCAAGCACCGCTCCCACATGAATCACGTACTCTCCCGCTCAATCACTTCACACTTGAGCAGGTTCAAGCGCTGCAATTCCCCTTCCAGCCCAATCACGCCGAGACTCTGTAACAGCCGTGTGGCAGCCAGCACGCCGATCTCCAGCGCGGGTGGCTTGATGGTGCTCAAACTGGGCAACAGCATCTCGGCAAACGCGTAATCACCAAATCCCAGCACCGCACAATCCTGCGGAATACGCAGCCCGGCCCGCTGCCCTGCGAGCAGTCCGCCCGCAGCCAGGTTGTCGTTGGCAAACACAATCGCATCGGGTTTTTCAGCCGCGCTCATCAACACCTGCATCGCCTGTTTGCCCGCTTCGAACGGGGCTCGATCCGGGTCCGGTGCAAACAGGATCGGCGTCAGCCCCAGCTCGATCAGCGTCGCCGCGCAGCCGTCACGACGCTCAATGGCACTGAAGTCACCCGCAGCGCTGTTCTGCACAAAAGCAATCCTTCGGTAGCCCTTGCCGTGCAGGTAACGCGCAGCGGTGACACCCACCTCGTAGTGGGAAAAGCCGATCTGGATCGGCGCACGATCCGGCTGGTAATCCCAGGTTTCCACCAGCGGAATATCCGTGTCAGCCAGCATTTTCTCCGTGCCAGCGCTGTGAAAATGGCTGGTCACTACCAGTGCTGCAGGTGACCAACCGAGAAAGGCGCGAACAGCGTTTTCCTCCTGCTCGGCCGAGAAGTAACTCGACGCCAGCAGCAACTGATAACCGTGTCGTGTGAGGGTGTCGCTGAAACCTTGGATGGTGCTGGCAAAGATTGGCCCGGAGATGTTCGGCACCACCATGCCGACAATCCGCCCGCGCGCCGACGCCAGACCGCCGGCCACAAGATTGGGGACATACCCCAGCTCAGCCACCGCGGCCGCAATACGCTCGCGGTGCTCGTCAGACACCTGGTCCGGCTGATTGAAATAGCGCGAAACCGTCATCGTCGAGACGCCCACATGTCTCGCTACCGTATCCAGCGTGATACGCCCTGCTCCACGACGTTTACGCGGAGGGCTTTTCTGATCGCTCAAGGCTCGTGCCCTTCTAACAAAAAAGAATATAAAAGTAATTTTTGAGTATTGGACGATCTATCGCGTCCTTGCTGATACTGGCGATGTTAGCGCTAACGGAATGATCTTGTCAGCTACTCGCTTGAGCGAATGCCGCCGGAACACAGCCAACGCCTACATCAGGAGCAGTGACCGAAGAGTCACGGCAGTCAGGGCATCTTTCAAGCGAGCATAGACATGCAACACACCTCTGGGGACATCATCAAACCGGCGCGTCTGGCGCAAGCCATCGCTGCAGCACTGGCCTTGACTTCACTGCCAGGCATCGCCGCCGACGGCAGCACAACCAATACCGACGGCCAGACGGCGACCTTGCAGGCAGTGACCGTGACGGCCACCCGCCGTGAAGAATCGCTGCAGAAAGTACCGGTGGCGGTCTCTGTGGTCGATGGCGAACAGCTGGAACGCGATAACCGCAACGGCGTATCGAGCATCGTCCAGCAGATCCCCAGCCTGAACTTCCGGACCGGCACATCGAACAAAGACACCTCGTTGTTTGTCCGGGGTGTCGGCACCATTTCCACCTCACCCGGCGTGGAGCCGACGGTTGCGACGGTGGTTGATGGCGTGGTCTACGCAAGGCCTGGGCAGGCGACGCTGGACCTGCTCGATCTGGACCGCATCGAAGTGCTGCGCGGCCCGCAAGGCACGCTGTTCGGCAAGAACGCGTCGGCGGGCGTGCTTAACGTGATCAGCAAGGCGCCCACTGAGGAAACCCATGGTTACATCGATCAGTCGTACTACAGCGGCAACGAAAGCCGCACCCGTTTCGGCATCGGCGGCAGTCTGATTCCAGATACTCTCAAAGCCTCGGTCACGACCCTGTTCGGCAGCTATGACGGCAACGTCGATAACAAGACCAACGGTCAGGAAGTCAACGGTTACAACCGCAAGGGCGCGCGCGGCAAGCTGGAATTCACCCCCAACGATGACGTCAAACTGACGGTGATCGCCGACTACATGCAGTCTCACGATGACGCACCAAACGGCGTCGTCAGCTCAACGCTCAACCCGGCCTTTGCCAGAGCCCTCGCGCCGGTTCGCGCCAGCGACCATAACCGGGACATCGTCAGCGATTACCGCAGCCATGTTGAAGACATCAACAAAGGTCTTTCTGCCCAACTGGACTGGAATCTGGGTGACTACACCCTGACGTCGATCACCGCCTGGCGCGGCTGGAACAACACGCAGTGGCAGGACGGCGATCGCTTGTCGAACATCACGGCAGCATTCCCCGGCACTGAAGACAAAGGCGATCTGGACTTCAATCAGTACTCGCAGGAATTGCGCCTGGCTTCACCAAAAGGTCAGTTTCTGGAGTACGTTGGCGGCCTGTATTACATGCACGGCAAGGATGAAGAAACCTATCGCCGCACGCTGGTAATGCCAACCGCCAGCGCCGTGGGTGTCGCCGATTACGGGACGACCAGCGACAGCTACTCGGTGTTTGGCGAAAGCACCCTGAACTTCACTCCAGCTTTTCGCGGGATCGCCGGGTTACGCTGGACTCACGATGAACTTGAATACGATCACCGCAGATTATCGACCTCGCCTACCGCAGTGTCAGGCATCAACCCCGGCACCAGCAGTTCCGGTTCGGTAGATGAAGATGGCTGGTCCGGCCGTCTGGGTCTGCAATACGATCTCACCGACAACGTCATGACCTACCTGACCTACTCGCGCGGCTACAAAGGCCCGGCTTACAACGTGTTCTTCAACATGCAGCCGCGTGATACCGACGCGCTCAAACCGGAGACGTCCAATACCTGGGAACTGGGTGTCAAAGCCACCAGTTGGAACAATCGTCTGGTCACCAACCTGGCGGTATTCCACAGCGACTACGACAACTATCAGGCGAACTTCCTCGACACGGTGGCCGGCAGCGTGGTGACACGCTTGATCAATGCGGGCAGTGTTTCCACCGAAGGCGTGGAAGCCGACTTCGCCTTGCAAGCCACGCAAAACCTCAAGCTTTCCGGCGCAGTGGCCTACACCAAGGCTCGCATCGACACCTTCTCCTGCCCGGCGGGCGCGGCGGCATCGTGCAACGTCGACGGCAAAACCCTGCCCTTCTCCCCAGACTGGAAAAGCTACGTGCGGGCTGACTACAGCATCCCGCTGGACAACGGGCTGGATGTCGAGCTGGGCACTGATTACAGCTGGCAGAGCGAAGTGCAGTACGACATCACCCAAAACCCGAACACAGTACAAGGCGCTTACGGCATCTGGAACGCTAGCGTCGCACTGGCCGACTACAACAACGGTTGGCGCTTGGCGCTACTGGCCAAGAACCTGGCAGACAAGTCCTACTCCCCCGGCCTGGCCGCTACCGGCAACTACATCACCCGGGCGGTACCGCGTGATGACGAGCGGTATTTCGGGGTGCAGTTGCGTAAGGATTTTTGACCGCTGGAGCGAGCGGGCGGCGAGCTGACGTGGGACCGGCTTCAGCCGGGAAGGCGGCATTTCTGACTTATGAAGATGTAATGACTTCAAGGGCCTCTTCCCGGCTAAAGCCGGTCCCACGTCGCATGCAAACATTGGACTCACCACATGAGACCTCGGCTTCAGCAGATGAACGACGAAACAAGGAACACCAAATGAGCAACACACCTCGCCAACTCAGCCTCGGCGCTTTTCTCATGGCCACCGGGCACCATGTGGCGGCCTGGCGGCATCCGGATGTACCGGCCAACGCCGGGCTGGATTTCAAGCATTACAGACATCTGGCCCAAGTGGCCGAAGCAGCAAAATTCGACGCGCTGTTCGTCGCTGACAGCGTGGCTGCTGCAACAGGTGCTAGCGCCAGTCACATGGCGCGCTCCGATCATTTCGAACCGCTGACCCTGATGTCAGCGCTCAGCGCAGTCACCGAACATATCGGCCTGATCTGCACTGCAACCACCAGTTACAACGAGCCGTATCACGTGGCGCGCAAGTTCGCCTCACTGGATCATCTGTCTGGCGGCCGCGCTGGCTGGAATCTGGTGACCTCAGACGCAGCCGCTGAAGCGCAGAATTTCGGCCGCGACGAACACATCGGTCACGCCGAACGCTACAGCCGCGCTCGCGAGTTTCATAAGGTCGTGACCGGGCTGTGGGACAGTTGGGAAGACGATGCCTTTCTGCGCGACAAAGCCAGCGGCGAATATTACGACCCGGCCAAGTTGCATGTGCTGGATCACCAGGGCAAACATTTCCGGGTCAAAGGCCCGCTGAACGTAGCCCGCTCACTTCAGGGTCAACCGGTGGTTGTGCAAGCGGGCTCTTCGGAAGTCGGCCGCGACCTGGCGGCTGAAACCGCTGAAGTGGTGTTCACTGCGCAAACCTCACTGGCCAATGCCCAAGCGTTCTATGCCGACATCAAAGGTCGCATGACGCGCTTCGGCCGCGATCCTGACAGCCTGAAAATCATGCCCGGCGTGCTCGTGGTGGTGGGCGACAGCGAAGCCCTGGCCCAGGATAAATTCGAAGCGTTTCAGGAACTGGTGGAACCCACAGTCGGCGTTGCCCTGCTGGGGCGGATGCTGGGCAATTTCGACCTGTCCGGTTACGCCCTCGACGAACCGCTGCCGCCGCTACCATTGACCGATACCGGGCAGCAAAGTCGCCAGAAGCTGCTGACCCAACTGTCCCGAGATGAAAACCTGACCCTTGCCCAATTGGGCCGTCGCATTGCCGGAGGTCGCGGTCATTACAGCCTGATCGGCACTGCGCCGCAAATTGCTGATCAACTGCAAACCTGGTTCGAAGAACGCGCTGCCGACGGCTTCAATGTGCTGGTGCCGCACCTGCCCGGCGGTCTTGAAGACGTTGCTCGTTACGTGGTGCCTGAACTACAACGTCGTGGCCTGTTCCGCACGGAGTACACCGGCAGTACGTTGCGGGAAAACCTCGGACTGCAACGTCCACGTCATCGTTTTGCCGGAGGATTCTGATGAATTACGGCCCCTTGAAAGTTGTCAGCCTGCTGCTGGTATGGAGCCTGTCGTGCAGCGCGCTCGCGCTCAATGGTGACCCGCGCCCGGATGCACCTGAACTGGCGGCACGCGGTGCTTATCAGGTGGGCGTGCGGACCGTTGACGTGATTCATCGAGATCAGCTCAATATCCTCGCGGCTACCAGTGCCGACAGCAATCCGCGCTATGACAGGCCGCTGCGTCTGGAAGTCTGGTATCCCGCACAACTGAAAACCGGGCAGGCCGAGCTGAGCACTTATATCGATGTGCTGGGTGCGGGCGCCAACAATCCGGCCCGGCCCAATACCGCGTTCACGTTCGAAGGCCGCGCTGCACGCGAGGCACAGCCGCTCAAGGACAAAGCGTTTCCGCTGGTGATCGTGTCCCACGGTTATCCGGGCTCACGCTTGCAGATGAGTTACCTGACCGAGTTCCTCGCCTCCCACGGCTATGTAGTCGTCGCCATCGATCACACGGAATCCACCCGCGCCGACCGGGCCGGTTTCGCCAGTACGCTGCTCAACCGTCCTCTGGATATTCTGTTCGTGCTGGACCAGGTCACGGAGTGGGCGAAGTCAGGCAGTGGCAATCCATTTGCCGGGAAGATTGACGTCAGCCACACCGCGCTGCTCGGTTACTCCATGGGCGGCTACGGCGTGTTGAACGCAGCAGGCGTCGGCACTGGCGCGGCGGCGTTACGCTTTGTCCCCGGCGCTGCCTTGCAGGCCAGACAAGCGGGCAACCCGGATTTCGAGGCTAAAAGAGACATACGCATCAAAGCGCTGATCGCCTTCGCCCCATGGGGAGGACAGCAAAACCTGTTCGATGAGAAAGGGCTGGCGGGATTGCGTGTACCCAGCCTGTTCATCGCCGGTGATCAGGACGATGTGGCCGGTTACGCTGATGGGGTCAGACGCCTGGCGGAGGGCGCAAAAAACGCGGACCGCTACCTGCTGGTTTACGAAAACGCCCGACATAACATTGCGCCTAATCCTCCGCCTGCAGCCGCGAGCAGCCACCCCGACGATTTTTCCGCCTATGCTGAGCCGGTCTGGGACAGCAGCCGCATCAACAACATCAATCAGCACTTTGTCCTGGCCTTTCTCGACCAACAACTCAAAAGCATTGATCGCCAGCCGTGGTTGACGCTTGTGCCACGGGCCGCCGACGGCAAATGGTCGAAAGACGAAACCGGACGCGAAAAACCTGATCACACTTATTGGAAGGGCTTCAAAAATCGCAGCGCTCTGGGCCTGGAGTTTTATCACTGGCCAGCGCAAGCGACCCCGTCTTCGACTACCCAACGAGACCCACAATGACTTATACCGCTGCCGAAAACCGCTACGAAAAAATCCCCTATCGCCGCACCGGCCGCAGTGGGCTGGTATTACCTGCACTGTCGTTGGGCCTTTGGCACAACTTCGGCGACAGCACACCGCTCGACACCCAACGCGCCATGCTGCGTACGGCGTTCGACCTGGGCATCAATCACTTCGATTTGGCCAACAATTATGGCCCGCCGTACGGCAGCGCCGAGAGTAATTTCGGCAAGCTGTTCCGGGAGGACTTCAAGCAGTATCGCGATGAGCTGGTCATCTCCACCAAAGCCGGCTGGGACATGTGGCCCGGCCCTTATGGCCAGGGCGGAGGCTCGCGCAAATACGTGCTGGCCAGCCTCGATCAGAGCTTGCAGCGCATGGGCCTGAATTACGTGGACATCTTCTACTCGCACCGCTTCGACCCGGACACGCCACTGGAAGAAACCGCCAGCGCTCTGGCCACTGCCGTGCAACAGGGCAAGGCGCTGTATATCGGTATCTCTTCTTACTCCGGCAGCAAAACCCGTGAAATCGCTGCGCTGCTGAAAGAGTGGAAAGTGCCATTGTTGATTCACCAGCCCGCCTACAACCTGCTCAATCGCTGGGTAGAAAAGGACTTGCTGGACACCACCGATGAGCTGGGCGCCGGGGTGATCGTCTTCACCGCACTGGCTCAAGGTTTGTTGACGGACAAATACCTCGACGGTGTGCCGCAGGATGCCCGGGTCAATCGTCCGGGTGGCGGTTCGTTGCAGGCTTCTCATTTGTCAGAAGCCAACATTGCTCACGTTCGCGCATTGAACGAGATCGCCAAACGTCGCGGCCAGAGCCTGGCGCAAATGGCGTTAGCCTGGACCCTCCGTGATCCACGCGTGACCTCGGCCTTGATTGGTGCGAGCCGCCCGGAGCAAATCGTCGAGAACGTCGAAGCGCTGAAGAACCTTGAGTTCAGCCAGGAAGAACTGACCGAAATCGACCGCTTCGCCCAGGAAGGCGGTATCAACCTGTGGGAGAAGCCGTCGTTGGCGGAGTGAATCCAAAGCCAATAAATGCACCTCCCTGCGGAATGCAACCTCCCTTGTGGGAGCGGTGCTTGCCCGCGATAAACGATAACGCGGTATGTCGTCAATCCGCGTCTCATGTATCGTCGGAATGCCGCCCAGACCAAGCACCGCTCCCACAAGGGATCCTCATTAGCCTGACGATTTTTTTGCAGTCAGAGATAAGCGAGCAAAAATGAAATCCATCGCATTACTCTTCGCAGGCCTGATTGGCCTTGCATCCGCCCACTCCGCTCTGGCAGATGACCCGCAAACCCTGCGTGTCGGCTACCAGAAAGGCTCCATCGCTTTGGTAATTGCCAAGGAAAAAGGCCTGCTGGAAAAACGCTTTGCCGACACAAAAATACAGTGGATTGAATTTCCCGCTGGCCCTCAAATGCTTGAAGCGCTCAACATCGGCGCGCTGGATTTAGGTTCCACCGGCGATATCCCGCCACTGTTCGCTCAGGCGGCCGGCGCCGATCTGGTTTACGTGGGTGCTGAGCCCGCAAAGCCTGCCGCGGAAACCATTTTGGTGCGCAAGGACAGTCCGCTGCAAAGCGTTGCCGACCTGAAAGGCAAGAAAGTCGCCTTCCAGAAAGGCTCCAGCTCCAACAACGTCTTGTTGCGAGCACTGAACAAAGCCGGGCTGAGCTTCAAGGATATTCAGCCGATCTACCTCACCCCCGCCGACGCCCGTGCCGCCTTCGAGCAAGGCAGCGTTGATGCCTGGGCAATCTGGGACCCGTATGCCTCGCTGGCCCTTATCGAAGGCCACAGCCGTCTGCTGGCCGACGGCACCGGACTGGACTTGTCCGGCCCGATCTACAGCGCACGTCGCGACTACGCCACACAGCATCCGGACTTTATTCACGCCGTGCTGGAAGAGCTCACCGCCGCCGAAGCCCTGACCCGCAGCCAGCGTCAACAGAGCATCGACATCCTGACCGGCTCCATGGGTCTGCCGGAACCGGTGATTACCCGCTACCTGGACAACCGGCCACCGTCGCCGATCCTGCCAGTGGACGCAAAAATCATCGCCGCACAGCAGGCGACGGCGGATCTTTTTTTCCAGAACAAACTGCTGCCGAAAAAGATCAACGTCGAAGAAGCTGTCTGGAAATAACGTTCGTATTTGCGGGGCGGCATATGAGCGATCCCTCAACGAAATCGCTCATAAGCTAATGCAAAAAGGTTATTTATTTAGAGTTTCTTAGATCATTTAGTCTCCTGCCTCAGCCAGTCCCCGGCCTGATTCGGAGCTTCATGATGAAACTGCACTTCCCTCTTCGCCTCCTGGTGGCGCTGTCGTTGACTGGCGCTTCGTATCTGGCTCAAGCCGCGGACTTCACCGTCGCCTATCAAACCACCGTCGACCCGGCCAAAGTTGCTCAGGCCGATAACGCCTACGAAAAAGCCACCGACTCGAAAATCTCCTGGCGTAAATTCGAAAACGGTGCCGACGTCATCACTGCCATTGCCTCCGGTGATGTGCAGATCGGCTACCTCGGCTCCAGCCCTTTCACCGCAGCTGCGACCCGCAAGCTGCCGGTTGAAACTTTCCTGATCGCGACGCAGATTGGCGCCGCCGAAGCCTTGGTCGCACGCAACGGTTCGGGGATCAATTCCCCTCAGGATCTGATCGGCAAAAAAATCGCCGTACCGTTCGTCTCAACAGGTCACTACAGCCTGCTGGCCGCGCTGAAACACTGGAACATCGACCCGTCGAAAGTCACCATTCTCAACCTCGCGCCACCTGCGATCGCTGCAGCCTGGAAACGCGGCGACATCGACGCCACCTACGTTTGGGACCCGGCGCTGGGTGTTGCCAAGGAAACCGGCAAAGTGCTTATCACCTCCGGTGAACTGGCCAAGGTCGGCGCACCGACCTTCGACGCCTGGATCGTGCGCAAGGACTTCGCCGACAAGCACCCTGAAATCGTCAAATCCTTTGCCAAAGTCACCCTCGACGCTTACGCCGACTACCGCAAGGACCCGGCCGCCTGGCTGGCCAAGTCCAGCAACGTCGACAAGCTGGTGAAGCTCTCGGGCGCGAAAACCTCGGACATCCCAGGCCTGCTGCAAGGCAACGTCTACCCGCTGGCCGCAGATCAAAGCGCCCTGCTCGGCGCACCGACCATCGACGCTGTGACCAAAACTGCTGCGTTCCTCAAGGAGCAAGGCAAGGTCGATGCAGTACTGGCTGATTACGCGCCTTACGTCAGCGACAAATTCATCACCCAATAAGCGGAGTTCAGACAATGGCTTTGCTCAAACTGGAGCGCATCAGCGCACAGTACCCCGGCGCGACCGAGCCGGTGCTGGCGGATATTTCCCTCAGCCTCGGTCCCCGGCAATTGCTGGTAGCGCTGGGGCCGTCGGGGAGCGGCAAAACCTCGCTGCTGAATCTGATTGCCGGTTTCGTGCCGCCCAGTGCTGGCAGCATCAGCCTCGACGGCGTCAGGGTCGAAGGCCCGAGTGCAGAGCGTGGCGTGGTGTTTCAGGACGATGCATTACTGCCCTGGCAGGACGTGCTGACCAATGTCGCCTTCGGCCTGCAGCTGGCTGGTGTACCCCGCGAGCAGCGTGAAGCCAAGGCCAGAGAGATGCTCGCACTGGTGGACCTCGCTGGTTTCGATCAGCGCCAGATCTGGCAACTGTCCGGCGGTCAGAAGCAGCGTGTTGGTCTGGCCCGAGCGCTGGCGGCTGATCCCCGCGTACTGCTGATGGATGAGCCGTTTGGTGCACTGGATGCGTTCACTCGCGAACAGATGCAGGAGTTGCTGCTGCAAGTCTGGCAGCGTACTGCCAAGCCGGTGTTCCTGATCACCCACGACATTGAAGAAGCGGTTTTTCTCGCTACCGACCTGATTCTGTTGGCACCGAATCCGGGGCGTATCGCCGAACGTCTGCAGCTGGACTTTGGGCAGCGTTATGCCGATGGAGAGTCGGCCCGCTCGATCAAGTCTGATCCGCGTTTTATCGACACCCGGGAGCATGTCCTGGCCAGCGTGTTTTCCCAGCGCGGCGTCTCTCGGGAGCAACACGCATGAGCAGCTATGAATTGCAGAACACCGCAACTGCAACCGATAAACCAGGCGCCACTCCGGTGAGCTGGAGCCTCGGCACCCGCGCAATCAGCGTGCTGACGCTGGTTGTGCTGTTGGTCGCGTGGTGGGCAGTGACGGCTGCGGCGTTTATCGAACCATTGTTTCTTCCGCCGCCCTCGGCTGTGCTGGAAAAAGCCTGGCTATTGATGACCACCGGCTACATGGACTCCACGCTCTGGCAGCACTTGGGGGCGAGTTTGCAACGCATCGGCCTGGCGCTGTTGGTCGCCGTACTCACGGCTATTCCGGTGGGTATCGCCATTGGCCGCAACCGCATTGCCCGCGGCATCTTCGATCCGCTGATCGAGTTCTACCGCCCTATCCCGCCGCTGGCCTATTTGCCGCTGATCGTGATCTGGTGCGGCATCGGCGAGTTCTCCAAGGTGTTGCTGATCTACCTGGCGATTTTCGCCCCCATCGCCATCTCCACCGCGACCGGCGTGCGCACCGTAGACCCGACCAGACTGCGCGCCGCGCAATCTCTGGGCGCTACTCGCTGGCAGTTGATTCGCCATGTAATTCTGCCCAGCGCCCTGCCGGAAATCCTCACCGGCGTGCGCATCGGGCTGGGTGTCGGATGGTCGACCCTGGTCGCTGCAGAACTGATCGCCGCGACCAGCGGCTTGGGGTTCATGGTTCAGTCTGCGGCGCAGTTCTTGGTGACCGATGTGGTGGTACTGGGAATCCTGGTCATCGCCCTGATCGCCTTTGCCATGGAAATGGGTTTGCGCGCGCTGCAACGCAAGCTGGTGCCGTGGCATGGGCAGAGCCATTAATGATTCTGCCCCATAGATCTCCACAGACCTCGTAGGACCGGCTTTAGCCGGGAGGGGGCCGGTACATTCAATAAACTACTTCGTCAGGAATACTGTCCTCCCGGCTAAAGCCGGTCCTACGACGAACTCCGCAGAAATCCGGATCTTATGATGAACTTCCAGATCTCCCCCCTAAGCCCTGCCCTCGGCGCACAGATCAGCGGCATTGATCTGAGTCAGGAACTGACCCACGAACAACGCGATGCCATCGAGCAAGCGTTGCTCAAGCATCAGGTGCTGTTCTTTCGCAATCAGCCACTGACACCCAGACAACAGGCGCGGTTTGCCGCCAGTTTTGGGGATCTGCACATTCACCCGATCTACCCGAATGTGCCAGAACAACCCGAGGTACTGATCCTCGATACCGCCGTTACCGACGTACGCGATAACGCCATCTGGCATACCGATGTGACGTTCCTGCCGACACCGGCAATGGGTGCAGTGCTCAGCGCAAAACAACTGCCGGAATACGGTGGTGACACATTGTGGGCCAGCGGCATCGCAGCCTACGAAGCATTGTCATTGCCTTTGAAAACGCTACTCGAAGGCCTGACCGCGACGCATGATTTCACCCGCTCGTTTCCGCTGGCTCGCTTCGGCACCACACCTGAAGACATCGCCCGCTGGGAACAGACCCGCCGTCAGTACCCGCCGATCTCGCACCCCGTGATCCGCACGCATCCGGTCAGTGGCCGCAAATCGCTGTTCGTAAACGACGGCTTCACATCGCGTATCAACGAGCTGAGTGAAACGGAAAGTGCGGCGATCCTGAGCTTTCTTTTCAGCCACGCGACCCGCCCGGAGTTCACCATTCGCTGGCGCTGGCAGGCCGATGACGTGGCCTTCTGGGACAACCGCGTCACTCAGCATTACGCCGTGGACGACTACAGGCCGCAGCGACGAGTCATGCACCGGGCGACGATTCTGGGGGATGTGCCGGTTTGAAGATTTGAGCGTCAGGTTACAGAAAACGTTTCCTGTAGGAGCTCACCGAGGTTACGAGGCCAGCGATAGCGGTTTGTCTGACACTCCGCCATCGCTGGCCTCGTAACCTCGGTGAGCTCCTACAAGTCCATATTTGTTAAAGACGAGGTGCCATTCCCACCTGAACGGCGTCCGGGCCAATACTTAGTGGCTGCATTCATGATAATAAAGTCTCATTTAAAAATTTTATTCACATGCAATATTTTTATAATAACCTTAGGCCAAAATAGAATTTCACAGCTCGCTTCTATAGCCATATGTTGCAGGCACGGATTCAGGTTTCGGAATGTTCCATCCCCGACACCTCCCCCCTCATACGGTATGACTACAAGAAGGAGCTGTTCATGAGCATCGAATTCATCGGCTACATCGCCACTCAGCCTGGCTCGGAAATCCACCCGCGCAGCGGCCCGACCATACAGCCCGAGTACGTGGCGAAAGTCGCCAAAGCCCATGAAGACGCTGGTTTTGATCGTGCGCTGGTGGCTTACCATTCCAACAGCCCGGACAGTGCCTTCGTTGCAGCTCACGCATCGAGCGTCACGACAAAACTCAAATTCCTGATCGCTCACCGCCCTGGCTTTATCTCGCCCACGGTGGCGGCGCGTCAGTTTGCGACCCTCGACGTGTTCAACGGCGGGCGCACGGCGATTCACATCATCACCGGTGGCGACGACAAGGAACTGCGCGCCGACGGCAGTCACATCGGTAAAGACGAGCGCTATGCCCGCACCGACGAATACCTGGGCATCGTGCGCCAGGAATGGACCAGCGAAAAACCGTTCGACCATAAAGGCGAGTATTACCAGTTCGAAGGCGCGCACTCGCTGGTGAAGTCCCCGCAACAGCCACACATCCCGGTGTATTTCGGCGGCTCCTCGCCTGCCGCCATCGCTGTAGCGGGCAAGCACGCGGATGTGTACGCGTTGTGGGGCGAGACTTACGAGCAGGTCCGGGCGGTCGTCAAAGAAGTTCGCGCTGAAGCGGCCAAGCATGGCCGGACCGTGCGTTTCAGTCTGTCGTTGCGACCAATCCTGGCGGAAACCGAAGAGAAAGCCTGGGCCCGTGCCGACAGCATTCTCGAACGCGCCAAAGCCATCGCCGAAAACAATGGTTTTGTACGTCGCGAACCACCGAACGAAGGCTCACGTCGCTTGCTGGCTGCCGCTGCACAGGGGTCGCGTCTGGACAAACGCCTGTGGACAGGCATCGCCAAGCTGCTGGGAGCGCAAGGCAATTCGACGTCACTGGTCGGCACGCCTGAGCAAGTCGCCGAAGCCCTGCTGGATTACTACGACCTTGGCATCACCACCTTCCTGATTCGCGGTTTCGATCCGCTGGACGACGCCATCGACTATGGCAAGAAACTCATTCCGCTGACCCGCGAACTGGTGGCCAAGCGCGAGCGGGAAGCTCAGGAAAAAGTCGCCTGATCCGCTTACAAAATCTATCGAGGGCGCGTTGCGCCCTCTTCTTCGTTTGCACACGCCTGTCTTGAGAGTGCCATGTCGAAACCGTCATTGAATATTCGCCTGCGTCGTCCCTTGCTCGCCGGCCTGGCGATTGCTGCAGTCTGGACGTTGATGCTGCCAGCTCAGGCCAGAGAAACTGTACGCATCGGCTATCAGAAGTCCTCGACCCTGATCACCGTGCTGAAAACCCAGGGCACCCTGGAAAAGGCCTTGAACGAGGCGAACATCGACGTCAGCTGGCATGAATTTCCCAGCGGCCTGCCGTTGCTGGAATCGCTGAACATCGGCAACGTCGACATCAGCGCGGATGTTGCCGATACCGTGCCGATCTTTGCCCAGGCTGCACAGGCCAGACTGACCTACTTCGCCGAAGAAACCCCGTCGCCCTCTGCTCAGGCCATCGTGGTGCCCAAGGATTCTCCCATCAAGGAGCTGTCGGATCTCAAGGGCAAGAAAGTCGCCGTGACCAAAGCTGCCGGTACTCACTATTTGTTGATCGCGGCTCTGGCCAAAGGAGGTCTGAAGTTCTCGGACATCCAGCCTGCCTACCTGACGCCTGCCGATGGCCGAGCCGCGTTCGAAAACAACAAGGTTGATGCCTGGGTGACTTGGGAACCCTTCCTGACCAGCGTGCAGCGCCAGTTGCCCACCCGCACCCTGGCGGACGGCACCGGCCTGGCCAGTTACAAGCGCTATTACCTGACGAGCACGCCGTACGCCAAGGCCCACCCCGAAGTGCTCAAACTGGTGTTCGATCAGTTGCAGAAAGCCGGTCACTGGGTCAAAGGCAACCCGAAAGAAGCCGCTGCGCTGCTCGGCCCGCTGTGGGGCAACCTTGATCCGGCCACAGTAGAAATCGCCAACAGCCACCGTACGTATGAAGTACGCCCGGTGAAAGCTGATCAACTAGGCGAACAACAGAAAATCGCCGACGCATTCTTTGCTGCAGGCTTGCTGCCCAAGGCGGTGGATGCCAAGGATGTGGAGATCTGGAAGCCGTAACACCACCAGACCTGTAGGAGCTGCCGAAGGCTGCGATAACGGTGGGTCAGGACGGACGATTTCGCGGCCTCGCGGTGCTCGTGCGCTCCTACAGATTCTGTGGTTACTGCGGAACAGCGCAGTGCAATGGACACTGGGGCATCGATCCTACAGAAAATGCGTGGCAGCCAAAATGACTATCGTCCGTCATCACCGCGAACTGTTGCCCCAGCAACAGTCGTCCAACAGACTGTTCCCCCACCGACAGCAACCCCTTACCCCGCCTCTTCCCAGCCCTTGTATTTCCACGCCCGGCCATCTGGCACAGAGCCTGCAATATTCCTTTTAAGCAGGCAGACGATTAACCGACTGCCATTTTTGTGAATAAGAAAAACCTCCGATACCGCCTTGCCTGGAGCTGTTCCAAATGAACGCTAAAACCCTGTTTTCCTTTACTCGCGTAAAGCTGCTGATCGGCGCCGGTGTGTTGGCTCTGGGCTTGAACCCGCTGGCCTTTGCGGCAGAAACCGCCCCGGCCGAAGTGAAGCTGGATTACGCCTATTACTCGCCGGTAAGCCTGGTGCTCAAGCATTTCGGCTGGCTGGAAAAAGCCCTGCCCGACAGCAAGGTGGGCTGGGTGTTAAGCCAGGGCAGCAACCGCTCGCTGGAATACCTGAACAGCGGCGGCGTCGACTTCGCGTCCTCGGCCAGCCTGGCAGCCGTGCTCAGTCGCGCCAACGGTAGCCCGATCAAGTCGGTGTATGTCTACAGCCGCGCCGAATGGACCGCGTTGCTGGTGCGCAAGGATTCGCCGTACAAGACCATCGCCGATCTTAAAGGCAAGAAAATCGCCGCCACCAAGGGCACTGATCCTTACCTGTTCACCTTGCGCGCCCTGCAACAGGCGGGTCTGAAAAAGGACGACGTGGAGTTGGTGCACTTGCAGCATCCGGATGGCCGCACCGCGCTGGAAAAAGGTGATGTCGACGCGTGGGCCGGTCTTGATCCACACATGGCTGCCAGCGAAGTCCAGGCCGGTTCGCGCCTGCTGTACCGCAACAAGGACTTCAACAGCTATGGCGTGCTGAGCGTTACCGAGAAGTTTGCCAAGGAACACCCACAGACCATCGAAACCGTGCTGAGCGCTTACGAAAAAGCCCGCGAATGGTCGGTCAAGCACCCGGAAGAACTGGCTGAACTGCTGGCCAAGGAATCCGGTTTGCCGCTGGACGTTGCCAAGCTGCAACTGACCCGCACCGACCTGAGCACCCCGCAATTGAGTGGCAAGGATGTCGCGTCTTCCAAAGGCGCAGCGCCGATTCTGGTCTCTGAAGAACTGGTTCGTCGTGGTGTGAACGTTGATCAGGTTATTGATCAACTGATCGATCCTGCCTTCAGCAAGACCTTGACTGCGAGTAAGTAAACCCGGAGCTGCTTCATTCCCTTGTGGGAGCCGGGCTTGCCCGCGATAAGGCTGGACACGATCTAAAGTGAATCGCGTCCAGCCTTATCGCGGGCAAGCCCGGCTCCCACAAAGATCTCCATGATTCAAATAGCTATGCGCTGCCTGATGAGATAACCCATGAACAGCAAAAGCAAAGACCTGCCAGCGCCGCTCGCGCTGCCCATTCCGTCATCCGGCGCTGCATGGAAGCGACGCGGCAAGGGCCTGGTGCTGCCGCTACTGATCATCGTTTTTCTGGAGATCATCGTGCGCATCGGCTGGCTGCCGTCCTATCAAATGCCAGCGCCCAGCGAGATCGCTATGACCCTCGGCGATCTGGCTGACGGGCCGTTGTGGAAGCACATCAGCGCCAGCCTGTTGCGGGTATTGATCGGGTTCGCCATCGGCACCAGCCTGGCATTGATTTTCGCTGCCTGGGTCGGCCTGAGCCGTGAGGCCGAAGCCTACCTGGAACCGACGTTCGCGGGCCTGCGTTCGATCCCGAGTCTGGCCTGGGTGCCGCTGCTACTGTTGTGGCTGGGCATCGACGAGACCTCGAAAATTGTCCTGATTGCGATCGGCGCGTTCTTTCCGGTGTACCTCAACGGCGTGGCGGCGATTCGTAATATCGACCGCAAACTGGTGGAAGTCGGCCAGATGTATGGCTTCAGCCGGGGTCGGCTGACGCGACGCATTCTTTTGCCTGCCGCCCTGCCCGGCCTGTTTACCGGCTTGCGCAGCGGCATGAGCCTGGCGTGGATGTTTCTCGTGGCAGCGGAATTGATCGCGGCCACCAAAGGTCTGGGCTATTTGCTCAGTGACGGCCGCGAAACCTCGCGGCCTGACATCGTGCTGGCAGCCATTATCGTATTGGCGGTGCTCGGCAAGATCAGCGACGGCATTCTGGCAGGTCTCGAAAAACGCTTCCTGGCCTGGCGTGACACGTTCAGCGGCCAGAACACAGGAGAATAGAGATGAGCGAAGTCCTGTTGGATATCAACGTGCACCGCAAGTCGTTCGGCAGCACCACCGTGCTGCACAACGTGCATGTGCGATTGCACGACCGGGAAGTCATCAGCCTGCTGGGACCCAGTGGCTGCGGCAAGAGCACACTTTTACGGATCGTCGCCGGGCTGGAAAAAGACTATCAAGGTGAGTTGAACCGTACCGCTGATGAAATAGCGTTCGTGTTTCAGGAGCCGCGCCTGATGCCGTGGCTGACGGTGGAACAGAACATCGGTTTCAGCGACGACAAGCAGTACGACAAGGCCTGGGTAACCCAGTTGATCGAAGAAGTCGGTTTGACGGGATTTGCCGACGCGCTGCCCAAATCGCTGTCCGGTGGCATGGCGCAACGCGTGGCCATTGCCCGCGGGCTGTACTCGCACCCCAAGGTCTTGCTGCTGGACGAACCCTTCAGCGCGGTGGACGCCTTCACTCGCATGAAGCTGCAAGACCTGCTGCTACAGCTGGCCCAGCGACACGCCATCGCCTTGTTGCTGGTGACCCATGACGTGGATGAAGCGCTGTACCTGAGTGATCGGGTGCTGGTGATGGGCAACCGGCCGAGCAATATCCGTCAGGAGCTGGCCGTGGAGCTGGCGCACCCGAGAGATCGGAGGGATGCCATGTTGGCGAGTCTCAAAGCGCTATCGTTAACCGAGCTGCAGCAGGCACATGTGATTTGATGAACGGGGGTGTCACCCTGAAATTCACTTCTCTGTGGGAGCGAGGCTTGCCCGCGATCGGGTTACAGATTATCGCGGGCAAGCCTCGCTCCCAAAGAACCTACGCAGCCCCGTAGGACCGAGGATCACTCTTTGTAAGAAGTGTCTGAACGTTCCAGTTCGCGAATCAGGGCATTCCAGTGACGGGCAACCCCCGGGCCATGGCCATCAGCGAAAACCTTGGCCTGCTCTTCAACCCGCGCCACGACTTCAGCCGGTGGATAAATCAACTCGTCATTACCCGCCGATTGAGCGGCCACCTGAATGTTGCAGGCATATTCCAGACGATGCAGTTGCTGGAATGCGTGCTCAACGCTGACACCGCCCGTCAACAGGCCATGATTGCGCAGGATCATGACGCTCTTGTCGCCCAGGTCTGCTACCAGCCTTTCGCGCTCATCAAGATCCAGCGCCACGCCTTCGTAGCCGTGATAGGCGATGCGACCCGAGAAGCCCAGCGCGTGTTGGGAGATCGGCAGCAGGCCACCTTTTTGCGCTGAAACGGCGATGCCATCACGGGTATGGGTGTGCAGCACAGCCACCAGATCATGGCGGGCAGCGTGGATGGCGCTATGGATGACGTAGCCTGCGTAGTTGATGCCCAGGCCGGTCGGGTCATCAACGATGGTCCCGTCGATATCGACCTTGACCAGATTCGACGCGCTGATTTCATCGAACAGCAAGCCGAAGGCGTTGATCAGGAAGTGCTCTTCCTTGCCCGGCACCCGCGCCGAAAAGTGCGTGTAAATGTGGTCGGTCCAGCGTTTCTGCGCCGCCAGACGGTAAGCCGCCGCCAGCTTGACCCTTACCTCCCACTCTTCCGGCGATACGCGCTCACGGACACTGCCGGAGCCAGACTGTTGGGATTGAAGAGGCAAGGAACTGACATTGCTCATGGGGCTGCTCCGTAGAAGTTCGGGACCGACAGTGCGGTACGTGTCGGAGCAGCCTAAACGCATAAGAAAACATTTAAAAAGCACATTTTAATCTAAGCTAATTATTAAATTTACTGATCTTGAAATACGCACCGGATTTACCGAATGGAATCAACACATGCATTTTTGTTCTATAGTAATCATTAAAAAGTAGCATATTAAAATAAATCATTATGCTTAGATATCCATCAGCAAACAGTATTCCTATCCGACCCCTCTCCAGGCGGAGGTTAACCCTTGACAAAAAAGAGAGGTGTCATCCGTCATGTCCGCAATTCTCCAACAGCAGACCCAAGCAGCAACTCGTCAGCAACCTCCACTTCAGATCGTCAAATCCCTGGACGTCACCCGCCTGGAACCTACCATTGGCGCCGAGATTGCCGGAGTTGACCTGACCCAGCCGCTCACCGCAGCACAACGTGACGAGATCCGCGCCTTGTTGCTGGAGCACAAAGTGATTTTCTTTCGTGACCAGAACATCAACACCGAGCAACAGATCGCCTTCGCCAAGGCTTTCGGCGAACTGTACGAACACCCGACTACGCAACAGAACGACATCAGCAGACCCTACGCGCACTTGATTCAGGGCCAGGATGCACGTGAGCTGTACGGACCAAAAACCACCGGGCGTTGGCACACCGACACCAGTTGGCTATTGAAGCCCACTTTCGGCGCGATCCTGCGGGCCGTGGACCTCCCGGAAGTTGGCGGCGATACCGTCTGGGCCGACGCTGGTGCGGTGTATCGGGCGCTGCCGGATCAACTGCGCGAAGAAATAGACACCCTGTTTGTAGTCCATGACTTCAAGAAATCCCTGGATGCGGTGGGCTACGACTACCCGATCCTGGCCCATCCACTGGTGCGTACCCATCCGGAAACCGGCGAAGACAGTCTGTTTATCAACTTCTCGCAAAACCCGTCGGTGATCGGCTGGGAACCCGAGCGCAGCAAGCGACTGATCGAACGCCTGCTTCAGGAATTCAACAAGCCCGAGCACCACGTGCGCTTCAAATGGCGCGAGCATTCCATCGCCTTCTGGGACAACCGCTCCACCCTGCACTACCCGGTCTACAACTACGGCGACTACCCGAGACGCATGGAGCGTGTGCTGATCGCCGACGACGATATCCCGCATCGAGTGCGGCGTCCGGCTGACGCCTGAAGTTTCGAAGTTCCCACAGGACCCACTGACGTGGGACCGGCTTCAGCCGGGAAGAGGCCGGGACAGAAGCTGAATCTTCATCTGCAGCAATATCCTCTGCTTGCGGACAAACTTACAACGCCCTAAAGGCTCAGCGCTAGCCGCAAAGATGACCCAAGCAGGCACAGCGCGCAGCTGTGCTGCTCATCGGCGTCCGGCTGGACCGGACTTGGGCAGCCGTCACCGCCGCCCGCTGTTTTCCTTACCGAGTAAAAAACTGACATCAGGAGCATCAACCATGAGCGAATCATTGAACCAGCTGTTGGCAGACCTGCATGCCGAACGCCTGGCCACCTGGGCGCCGGAAGCCTTGCAGGTCAATATCAAACAGCGCCAGACCCTGGTAGATGCCGCGCAACATGCACGCTTTGTGCAGAGCGGCGATCCGATCCCGGACTTCCAGTTGCTCAACGTCGAAGGCGGTACGCTGACGCGTGAAAAACTCACGGCCTATGGCCCCGCAGTGTTGATTTTCTTCCGTTTCGCGGGCTGCCCGGCGTGCAACATCGCCCTGCCTTATTACCAGCGCCAGTTGTTCCCGAAACTACAGGCATTGGGTGTGCCGTTGGTGGCGGTCAGCCCGCAAGTACCGGAGCGACTTATCGACATCAAACAACGTCATGACTTGCAGTTTCAGGTTGCGACCGACAAAGACAATACTCTGGCGCGGCAGTTGGGCATTCTCTACAGCTTCGACGAAGCGTCGCGCAAGGCGGCGTTGAGCAAGGGTGGCGGCGGCATTGGCGAAGTCACCGGCACCGGTACCTGGGAATTGCCACAACCGGCAGTGGTGGTGATTGGTCAGCACGGCGAAGTGATCTTTGCCGACATCAGCCCGGATTGGCTGGTGCGCACCGAGGCGCAGGTGATTGTACAGGTGGTCAGCAAGGCGCTGGGTGAGCGGGCGGTGCAGATCGCAGTTTGAGTGGGATCTGAGCGATTCTGAGTTGGAATACGCCCCTGTGGGAGCGGTGCTTGCCCGCGATAAGGCTGGACACAATCCAAAGTGAACCGCGTCCAGCCTTATCGCGGGCAAGCACCGCTCCCACAAAAAAGCCGCATTTAGTCAGTGGGTTATGTTTTGTTTGATAGGAGTTGTGCCCCTTCAATACCCCCGCTTGAAATCCACCCGTTCAGCCAGCGGCTCCCCCTTGTGAAAGCGCAGCAAGTTGCTCACGAACTGGTCGACAACATTGCCCCACAGGTCGTCGGTAGCCGGAGAAACGTGTGGCGAAAGGCGGATTTTCGGGTGACTGTAGAACGGATGGTCGGCGGGCGATGGCTCCTTCTGGGCGACATCCAGCGTTGCACGGCTCAACTGCCCTGCATCCAGCGCAGCTACCAGTGCGTCCTCATCCACCAGGCTGCCCTGCGCGATATTGATCAGGTGCAGACCCGGCTTCGCATGACTTAGTAGTTCCGCATTGACCAGATGCCGCGTCTCCTCCGTTGCCGGAGCCGCGACAACCACATGATCAGACTCCGCAAACAGTGCCTGCAAAGTCTTCGCACGCTCAACGCCCGGCACATAGAACGGCTTGCCGGAATGGTTGGTGGCAATCACCCTCACGCCCAAGGCTTGCGCGCGAATCGCCAAGGCACTGCCGATCGCCCCGAACCCTACGATTCCCAACACGCTGCCGCTGACCAGTTTTAGAGAATGCCGCTGCCACTGCTCGGCTTCGGATATCCATACCTCGGGAAAACGCTTGGCGCTGGCAAGAATCGCGGCCAACGCAAACTCCGCGACAGCCACCGCAGAAGTGCCTCGGGCCGAAGTGACTTTCGGGACCTCGAACAGCCATTCCGGGTAGGTATCGATCCCTGACGAAGACAGGTGAATCCATTGCAGGTTGAACGGCCAGCCTTCTGGACGTGGCGGTTTCTCACCACTCCCCGCGCGGAACACCGGTCGCGCCAGCAAAATAGTCGCCTCGGCAGGAATCGAGCTCGGCGTACCGGTGACAACCGGCACAAATGTGTACTCAGGCAAACGCTGGCGCAGCAGCTCGTTGACCTCTTCGTCATGCTGAGTGGCGATTACGATCTGTGTCATGAAAACCTCGTGGCTAAACGCGGGGTGGCGCGCAAGGCCACCCGTTCATGGTTAACGGCCATGAGGCCGGATTGAGCATGAACATAAGCGTTGAACACAGGCCTGTGAAATGCCAATGCGATCTAACCTAATATTATTTCTTATTATTACTTTATTTTTTTATATCAGAATACAGCATGAAAATGCATCTTCCGAGGTGAACCCGGTCCTGTAGGAGTGAGCTTGCTCGCGATCCGGTGCGTCAGCGAAAATGTGTTGCCTGACCCGATGCGATCGCGGGCAAGCGCGCTCCTACAGCTGAAAAACCATCCCATGCCGGATAGTTATTTCATATCTGATGAGAGCTCGCGGACTCCTACAGAATCGGACTCAGCCTCGAAGGCTACCCGTGCCGATTAGCCGGAACGGGCAAGCCAAGGTGTTCGCGCAACGTCGTGCCGGTGTAATCCTCGCGGAACAACTTGTGCTTGCGCAGGATGGGCAGCACGCCGTCGATGAAGTGATTCAGGCCTTCCGGGAAGTAAGCCGGCATCAGGTTGAAACCGTCAGCAGCCTCCCCTTCAAACCAGGCGATCAATTCGTCGGCCACGGTTTGTGGCGTACCGATGACAATTTTGTGGCCTCGGGCACCCGCTGCCAGGTTGCAGATCTGTCTCAAGGTCAGCCCGGCGCGATGGGACAGGTCCAGCAGCAACTGGGCGCGGCTTTTCATGTTCTGCGGCAGCGGCAAATCAGGCAATGGCTGGTCCAGATCGAATCCGGAGAGATCGTGGCCAAGACGATCAGCGACCATCAATAGCGCGGCTTCCTGATCGGTCCAGCTTTGCAGTTGATCAAAACGCGCCTGCGCCTCGGCGGCCGTTGCGCCAAGGATCGGCATCACGCCAGGCATCACCAGACAATGTTCGGGCTTGCGGCCCTGCGCGACGACCTGCCCTTTGAGGTCACGATAGAACTCCTGAGCCTCGACCAGGCCCTGCTGCGCGGTGAACACCACTTCGCCGATTCGCGCGGCCAATGCCATGCCCGGCCCAGAGGAACCGGCCTGAATCAACACCGGATGACCTTGCGGCCCGCGCGTGACATTCAAGGGCCCGGCGATGGAGAAAAACTCGCCTTTATGATCCAGCCCATGCAACTTGGCCGGATCTAAAAAGACGCCGGAGTCACGATCCTGGACATAGGCGTCATCCTCCCAACTGTCCCACAGACCGCGCACCACATCGACAAACTCTTCGGCAACCGCGTAGCGCTGGGCGTGGTCAGGATGGGTGGCACGGGTGAAGTTGGCGGCGCTGTCATAACCGGTGGTGACCACATTCCAGGCCGCTCGCCCTGCGGACAGATGATCCAGCGTGGCGAACTGCCGGGCGATAGTGTACGGCTCGCTGTACGTGGTGGACGCCGTCGCAGCCAAACCGATTCGCTCGGTGATGGAAGCCAGTGCGCCGAGCAGTGCCACCGGCTCAAGACGCACAATCATCGACGGGTGTTCCTTGCCGTTGGTGACCAGCTTGTCGCCAAAAAATACCATGTCGAACTTGGCCCGCTCAGCGGCGAGGGTCAATTGGCGGATCAGTGGGAAGTTCTCGCTGCCGGCCTGCGCGCCGGGATATCGCCAGCCAGCGGAATGATGGCCTGCAGCCTGAATGAACAGGCCAAGGCGCATTTGTCGGTCAAGCTTGCTCATGGAATGGCTCGGCAGTTGAGTGGGCGAAAAGTGGTTTTAAGCATAGAACTTAAAGTTATAAAAAAATTTAAAACCTTTCGATTAGATAATAAAAACAATTGCCGGCGGCTGTCCATGTCTTAAATTCCAACAGGGCCATACCTGACACATCGCCCCCGCACAGCAGACGAAGCCCTGTAGGAGCTGCCGAAGACTACGAAAGCGATCGTCCTGATACACCGCGATCGCAGCCTTCGGCAGCTCCTACAAGATCCGTGTCTGCCGCGCGACGGCGTGGGGTCGGGAACCCCAAGATAGGAAACCAGGCCATCCACGGTAATAATGCCCGCACATTTTTTCCCGGAGCCTTATGCCGTGGCCGTGCCGCAAGCTATTTTGCCGATCTTTCTGTTGATTGTTCTGGGCTACTTCCTGCGTCGCCGCGGGACGTTGTCGGCCGAGAGCAACAAGGCCTTTGGCGAACTGGCGTTCAAGTTGTTCATGCCCATGGTGCTGTTCATCGGCATGGCCAAGGCGCCGTTGCACGAGGGTTTGAACACGACGATTCTGGCGGCCTACTTCATTCCGGCGCTGATCATCTTTGCCGGCGTCAATCTGGTTGCTCACTGGCGCATCGGCCACCCTACACCCTTTGGCCTGACGGCGGCCTTCGGCAATAACGGGTTGATGGGTATTGCTCTGGTCGCCAGCCTGTTCGGCAACCCCGGTCTGGTGCTGCTGTTCACTATTCTGGCGGTACACAGCCTGTTGCTGTTCAGCTTTCAGAGCCTTTACAACAGTCTTGCCGGTGATGAGCCTTTCAGCTTTAAAACCCTGGTTGGCAGCCTGGCAAACCCGATGATCATCGGCTTGCTGCTCGGCGTGTTGCTTAACCTGTCGGGGCTGACGATGCCGTTATGGGCGGAGCATCTCACCACCTGGCTGGCCCAGGCTGCCCTGCCTTGCGCCTTGATCGTGCTCGGCGGCAATCTCGCCGGTTACCGCCTGCGCCCCAGCATCGAAGCGGTCGGTATTACCTTTGCCAAACTGCTGATCATGCCAGTGCTGGTATTGGTGACCTGCATGATCATCGGGATCAGCGGCATGCCACGAGCGGTGTTGATGCTGATGGCAGCGACGCCTTGCGGCTTGAATGTATTGGACTTCTCAAGGACGCAAGAAGACGTGCAGAAAACCAGCTCGGCCATTTGTCTGTCGACGCTGGTATCAGCGGCGACCATGCCAATGTGGATGTGGGTTGAAAGCTGGATTTGACCACCCAGCCTTCAATCCTTACAGGCATTCCTGCGCAGCCTGTTCGAAACTGGAAGGCGTAAAGCTGGAAGCCAGCGGTCGGCGTTCATAAAGAAACACTTTGCCGCCAGTTGGGGCTTTGTAGGCCTCAATCACGTTGTCGGCCGCGATAGCGCTGGAAACCACTACCCGATAATGACGCTGACTTTGCGACAGTGTCGGCGTGAACTTGCGGTCCTGCAATTTGGGCATCAGGCAGTCTGTGTACTGCTCAGGGGATTTCGCCGTCTGCAAAACCAGCGTTGGCTGATTGGGAGCAGTGGCACAACCAGCCAACAGTGAACCGGCAATCGCGGCAGTGAAGATGAGGGAAAGGCGCATGGACGAAATCCTGAACTAAAAAAATCTGCCAGCTGGGCAGGGTCTTCAATGCAGGGCATTTTCCGGATTTGCGGAGAAAACAGAAGCTGTACGTCGTGATGATGAATATTGTCGGGAGCAATAGTTCTGCGGGAGCGGTCCCGGTGTCCATGGCACCGCACGGCCTCGCGGCGAACAGAGAGCCCTGTGGGACCTGATTTATCCGGGAAGAGGCCCGTACTACGCTACATAATCGTGGTCAGAACGCTGCCTTCCCGGATAAATCCGGCCCCACATGTCCGGCGTAATACAGATATTTACGCGAAGTTTGACAGGCAGCCACGGCGGCATTTAACCGCTCACTTGATCCGGTAATGAAACGTGTTACGCACCGCAGGTACTGAAACTGCACGACCGTCTACGGTCCGAGGCTGATAACGGAAGGTGGTGGCCGCCGCCAGCGAAGGACGCATGAACATCGGGTGGCAGCCGTCCAGCACCTTGGGGTTTTCCACTTTGCCCTCGGGGGTGACGGTGTACTCCACGGTGCAGTCGCCCTCGATGTTCTTGTCCAGTGCGCGCTGCGGGTAATCGGGGGCTTCCTTGCTCAAGGGTAGATATTGACGACTGTCGACGCTAGCCTGGGCTGCTTGCTGCCGACTGCGTTCGGCGGCCTGGCGGGCCAATTCGGCGTTTTTTGTCTGCTGTTCCTGCTGTTGTCGTTGCTGCGCGAGGCGCTGCTCTTCGGCTTCGCGATTGCGTTTTTGTACTTCCAGTTGTTGCTGCTTTTCGGCCTGGTGCTCGAGCTTCTTTTCCTCTACCCGCTTGCGCGCCAGCGCTGCCTGCTCCAGTTTTTGCGCCTGAACCTGCGGATCCACTCTGGGTTTTGCAGGTTCCGGGATCGGCACAGGGGGCGCTGGTTGCACGACGGCAGGGAGTGGTTCTACCGGCTGCGGCTCGGCGACGGCAACCGACGGTTCGGGCTGAGCAGCAGGAGGCAGCATCACCAAATGGGTTTTCAGCACCATAGGCTGTTCAGGCTTGGGGGGTTCCACCGACCAGCCAGTCACCAGCAGGGCTAATACGACCGCGTGCAGCGCGACAGCCAGACTGGCCGCCAGGCTGTTTTTCCAGAAGCGATTGCGCACAACATCGCTCACCGCAAAGGTCGGGGGGTGCGTGGTCATCGTGCTCATTGCGGGGCCTCGGTCACCAGCCCGAGGTTGCTCACCCCGCTCTGCTGCAAGGCCGACATAGCGGCCACCACGCTGCCGTAACCGGCGTCTTTGTCAGCGCGGATGTAAACCTGGGTGTCGCCGCGCTGCGCCATGATTTGCGCAATCTTGCCGCGCATTTCGTCCAGCCCTACCGCGCTGTCAGTCTGACTCTGGGTATTCAATTCGCTTCCCAGGTTCCAGTAGTAACCGCCTTCGGCCTTCACCGACAGCGTCACGATCTGCTGCCGAGAGTCGTTGGCCAAGGCTTCACTGGCGACTTTGGGCAGCTCGATCTTCACCCCCTGAGTGAGCATCGGTGCAGTGACCATGAAGATCACCAGCAGCACCAGCATCACGTCGATGTAAGGCACCACGTTCATTTCGGCCTTTGGCCCGTGCTTGCGTTGCTGCCTGACTAACATGTGCTTGCTCCTCTCAGGCGGCTGCCGCCAGATTCACCGGCGCACCGTGCAGTTTGCGATGCATGCGTACCTGCAACTCGTTGCCGAAGGCGTAATAGCGGGTCAACAAGGTTTGACTGCGAGCAGAAAAGCGGTTGTAGGCAATGACCGCCGGGATGGCCGCGAACAGGCCAATCGCCGTGGCAATCAGCGCCTCGGCAATGCCCGGCGCTACCGTCGAGAGCGTGGCTTGTTGAACCTGAGACAAGCCGAGGAAGGAATTCATGATCCCCCACACAGTGCCGAAAAGACCGATATACGGGCTGACCGAGCCCACAGTCGCGAGAAACTGCAGACCTTTTTCCAGTTGCACTTCCTGCTCGCTGATGGCGACGTACAACGAGCGCTCGACGCCTTCGAGTACCACCTCTGGCGAACTGTTCGAGTGCTGGCCAAGCTGTTCATAGGCCTGGAAACCCGCCTGAAAAATCGGCGCTACACCGCCGTCACGATCCGTCGACTGCAGGCTGCTGCGGTACAGCGCCTGCAAATCCGGCGCTTGACGAAAGCCCAGAATGAACGTGTTGAGTTGCCGCTCGTTTCGGTTGAGTACCTGGCTGCGCTGGATGATCAGATACCAGCTCAACAACGAAGCGAGCAGCAGCGTCAGCATCACGGCCTTGACCAACAGACTGGCGTCGCTGATCAGTCCCCAAATCGTCATGTGTTCCAGTGTCGCGTGCATGTTCCGACTCCTTTTCCTGCGCCACGCAGGCCGTCAGCGGGCGACGGCCAGGGGCTATTCGATGAAATAGTGATGACCGGGTGATGACAGCCCGGATCAGGGCAAGGCAGCACCCGGCAAACTCAATGCCTTGGTGACTTCGCCCCAAGGAACAAACTTGAAGTTCTGGGTTTGCTCGGGCATACGCTTGCGTCCGTCTTGAACAACCAGCATGCCGCGGCTCCAGGGACCACCGAGGTTGACCGAGGTCACTTCAAGGCCGTCGGTTTCCGATGCGCCATCAATTCCCGTCGTTGCGTTCAAGCCGACTCGGAAAGCGCCATGGGAGGCAAATGGCGGTTCGGCCTCCAGCACCAGGTAGCTGTCATTGCCCTGGCTGGAAATCACCAGATAATCACGGGCATCACTCTGGTACAGCGCCAGCCCTTCTACGTCGGCGTGCAGTTGCGGGCCGACGCGAATTACACTGCTGAGCTTCGCCGACTGATCCGGTCTGGCGTCCAGCGCCCATACGCCGACATCTTCTTCGCCAATGAACAGGCGTTGACGCTGATCATCAGCGACGCAACCTTCAGGCTGGCTGTCGACTTTGAATTGACGCACCAACTCGCCATGGACTTTGCCGTCTGGTGCACTCAGGCGGTATTGCAGGAAGGTGCCATCCTTATCGTTGGCGAAAGCGTAGATCTCGCCGCTGGCGGGCTGGAACAGGCACATGCCATAGATGTTTTTCAGCGGCGTCGGGATCTCGCCCGCCACCTTCAACTCACCACTGGCGCGGTCGATGCTGAACAGGCTCAGGCTGTTGTGATCGCGATTGCTGGCCACGGCCAGGTCGACCGTTTGCTCTCCGAGGTTGAAATGGGGTCGCACATCAACGTTGTTCAAACGCCCGACGGGCAAGTCCTGAAGCAGCTTGCCCTGCAGGTCATATGTCAGCAGCCCCTGTTTCTTGTTGGTGCCCAGCACCCGGCTCAATTCGGGTTGCAGAGGGTGTATCCAGATCGCCGGATCATCCGCTGCATCACCCTGACGCCCCACCGGATCGCTCTGGCTGAGGGCGCCGACACTTGGCAGCACCGGTGGCAGTTGCACCGCGCTGGCTTGCCAGTTGATGTCGCCCTGATAAAGGCGACCATCGTCATCGTCACGTACGAGCACCTGTAAACCTTTGGCGGTGCGGCGAACGGCGATGCTTTCCGGTTCCTTCAGCCCCGGCAATGGCAACGCCGCTTCGGCTGACCAGGTATCACCCTGCTGCTGATAGAGGTGCAATTGCGCCGCGTCGGGGTCCAGCGCCACAACGCCGCCCGGCACCAGCGCCATGGCTCCAGCGGTTTTTTTGACCTGGCCAAAGGGGGCGCGAAGCGCCACAGGCAATCGGCTTGCATCTGCCTCAGGGTGCGCGGAATACGCCCACCAACCGAGGTTTTCTTCATTCACAAACAGTCGGTTTGCAGCGTCATCCACCTGGCAAAACTGAGCCTGAGGGGGCAACGGCAGACCGCGTACCCGCTGCGCGCTGGCATTGAGTTTTTCCGCACTGCCGACCAACCATTGCTCGCCCTTGCCCTCCTCGCCCACCAGAAACAAGAACAGGTTGCGGGCTTCATCGCGGTACAGGCACACACCGTTCACCGGGTAATCGCGAGCAGGCAGATACATCGGCTGCCCCCAACTGCGGTTTTGCGCATCAAGGCTGACCAGCACCGCTTGTTGACGATCATTGTCCAGGCTGGCAACAAGCACCTGTTGACCGACAGCCCGGACATCCAGGCCACTGAAAGAGCCCGGCAGGCGCGCCAGTTCCTTGCCCTGCTCGTCGAGCAACAGCAGGCCGTTGCGCTCGCTGGCAGCGATGCGCTCCGGGCCGAGGTTGTCCGGCAGAAATGCCACAGCACCCACGGCAAGGTTTTGCCCGGCAGCCCAGGGTTGCAACTGGAGACGTGGAGCGGCCGTCGCGGCCAACGCCGATCCAGCAGCGAAACTGATCAGCAAGGCCAACAAACACGTCTTGGGTAGAAAAGCTTTCATCAACGAAAAATCCTTGCGGTTCATTCACACGTGGCGGCCGCAGCAGGTGCGGCTGCCAGGGTCTTAGAAGTGAGTAAAAGTCAGGCCAAGCTTGTAGGTCGGGCCGTACTCTTCGTATTGGGCGTTGTAGGTACCGCGGCCGGTAGAAACGAAGTACGGCTGGTCGGTGAGGTTCTGGGCCTCGAAGCTGACTTGCAGGTTTTTGGTCAGCGAGTAACGGGCGCTGAAATCGATGAACGTCTGATCGTTGACGTACAGGTCATGAGCCTTGTCATTGATCGAGGCCAGCTCGTAGAGGTAGTCGGACTTGTAGTTGGCGGAGACGCGCAGGCTCAGCTTGTCGTTTTCCCAACCCAGCATGAGGTTGCCTACGGTGTCGGACTGGCTGGGCAAATCGATGTCGCGCTTCATCTGTCTGCCGCTGGCCTGATCAAAGCCTTTGATGCTCGCGTCAGAACGGCTGAACGTGGTGTTGGCGCCGATCAGCAGGCCGTTCCAAGGGGCGGGTAGCCAGTCGAATTTCTGTGAGTACGCCAGTTCCAGGCCGTAGAGCTTGGCGCTGTCGCCGTTGGCGAACGTGTTGGCTTCGGAGAAGTTCGCCCAACTGCCGGTACCGGCCTGATCGCTGTTGTAAACGAAGTTCTTGATGTCCTTGTAGAACACGAACGCAGACACGGTCCCGGCATGGCCCATGTAGTGCTCGATGCCCAGATCGAGGTTGCTTGATTCCAGCGGTTTCAGGTCCGGGTTACCAAAGGAGGCTTCGTCGCCGTCGATGACGAAGCCCGGCGCCAGTTGACCAAACGTTGGACGCACCACGGACTTGGTCCAGGCCGCACGGACCTGAGTGTTCTTGTCCAACTGATAGCGAGCGTGCAGCCCCGGCAACCAATGATGGTAACTGCGTTGGGTATCGCTGGCTGTGTAGACGCCGTCGGTAACCCCGGTGCCCTTGGCTTCCATCTCAGTGCCTTCGTAACGCATGCCTGCGATGAAACGCCAGTCGTCGATGTCGATGGTGTTCATCAGGTAACCGGCATTGATGTCTTCGCTGATCTTGAAGTCGTTGACCGTGGATTCTTCTTCATCGTAGAAGTCCGCAGGGTTGAGCCCGCTGATCACGTTACGAATGGCGCCGCCACTGATCCCTGGCCCGTAATTGCCAAGCCGATAATCGACGCTGCCCTTCTGGAATTGCGTGAGGTTGAGCTGATCATCGGTCAGGCCCAGCGCGCTGAAATCCTCATACACCCAGGCTTCCAGATCGTTGTCTTTATTGCGACGGCTCACCTTGCCGCCGAACTTGACCTGCGAGGCGTAACCCTTGAAGTCGTAATCACGGGCCAGATCCAGCCGCAGGTTTTTCTCTGTGTCCGTGGTTTTCTGTTTTTCCCACTCGACACTTTCAAGGGTGAAGTTGGACGGATCGTAGAAGGACGAACCAACGATCGGGCGCGGCTTGTCGACGTCATAAAAGCCACTGTTTGCGAAGGTGCTGTTGCCGGCAAACGTGGCATCGGCGATATGGCCGGGGCTGTCTTCGCCGGAGCGGCTGTAGCCTGCCTGACCGCTGAGGGTCCAGAGCCCCATCATCTTCTCGCCGCCGAAAACGTAGGACTGGATTTCCTGGGTTTCTTCACGCTGCTTGAGGTGCCGCGCGCCTTCGGCGTCGCCCAACTGCCATGCCGCCTGAGCGTCATCGAATTCAAGGGTGGTGGCGTTGCGGGTTTCGCTGTCCTTGAAGCGGCTGTACAGCGTGCGCAGGTAGTAGCTGCTGGTGTCGTCGGGCTTGTAGTCGAAGTTCAAGCCACCGCCAGCGCGTTCGCGGGTGATGTCGTAGTCGCGTTGTTCGAGTTCCTCCAGCCGGGCACCCTGCCCGAAATCCCAGCCACCGCCAGTCTCTACGTTGTCCGAGCCGAAGTCGCGCTTCTGCCAGCTCAGGGCCGCCGCGACGCCGAAGTTATCAATGCCGTCACCGAGGCTGAAACGATCACTGATGGCACCGGAAAACTTGGGGCTGGTCTGGCGAGTATTCTTGTCGTAGCTGGCTTCGCTACTGCCGGTGTAGAACAGGCCTTTGTGATCGAACGCCGACAGGCTTTTGACATCCACGGTGCCACCCAGGGAGTTGGCATCCATGTCCGGCGTCAGGGTCTTGATCACCGACAGCGACTGCACCAACTCGGAAGGCAACACGTCCAGCGCGACGGCGCGGCGCTCACTTTCCGGGGATGGCACCAGCGTGCCGTTGATGGTGACGCTGTTGAGGTCCGGCCCCAGCCCCCGAACACTGACGAAGCGCCCTTCCCCCTGATCACGCTCGACGCTGACACCGGGCAGGCGCTGCACGGCTTCGGCAACGTTTTCATCGGGCAACTGGCCGACGCCATCGGCATGCACCACGCTCTTGATGCTATCGGAGCTACGCTGTTCCTTGAGCGCCTGATCCAGGCTGGCAGCCTGGCCGACCACTTGAACGTGCTCAGTGTTGGCAGTGCTTTCTGCGGCGCTGAGTCGCTCACTGGCGATTGCCATGCCCAGTGCAGTCAAGGTGAAGCTGACGATTGCGGCAGAACTGCGGCGCGGCTGATAGCTAGGCGGGTACATGGTCATCCTCTCCCCAAACGCCAGGCAAGTGGCCCGGCAACTGGAAGGGCAAGCTAGGGTCAGGCAATGACGATTCTGTGACAGCGCTTTGCCGGGAGAGGCGAGAACAGGGGGTTCGCGGAGGTTTACAGGGGAAATTGAGCTGAAATGACCTTTATTACGTGAGCCGTCTCCTCCCCCTTCGCGAAATCAATTCGCTCCCATCAAACAAGATGCCATTTTCTGGGTTGACCCAAATTCTGTAGGCGCTCACCGAGGTTACGAGGCCAGCGATGGCGGAGTGTCAGACAAACCGCTATCGCTGGCCTCGTAACCTCGGTGAGCGCCTACAGTGCAATGTTTGTGTCAGGGTCGCCGGGACCGCTCGTGCAGATCAAGGCCAGTCATAGAGTGCCGCCTGATAAAAAAACTCACCATCCCGCATGAGCTGATTCGACCCCTGACCTACCTTTGCGCCCGGTCACGCACCTGTCACAAACATCTGCTGTGCTGGCGCGCACTGCCTCTGTTCCGAAAGGATCACTGCCATGTTTACCGTGCTCAAACCCCACCGTTGGAAACTGGGTGCTCTGCTGCTGGCAGCCAATCTGGGTTTACTCCTGCACCTGGCCTTCGGCAGCCTCAAGTCGGTCAGTGAATGGGTCTGGCTGGACATCATCGGTGAAGGTGGCACGACGCTGCTGGCATTGGTATGGCTGGGCCTGGTGCTGAAAAGCCGCCCGGCAGGACGGGTCACCAACTACCTGGCGTTGGGATTGAGCTGCATATTTTTTTCGTGGTGGATAGACAGTCTCGATGAGTTCATCCGCCTGCCTGACAGCATCACCTGGGACCACTGGATGGAATCAGGGCCCATGCCAATAGGCATGATTTTGCTGACCATCGGGATCTATCACTGGCACCGCGAGCAACTGGCAATCAGCGTTCAGATGGAGAAGCGTGAAAAGCTGTTCCGCGAGCATCGCCTGTTCGACAAACTCACGCCGCTGGGCAGCGCTGATTATCTCAAACGCCAACTGATCGCCAGCCTTGAAGAAAGCCACGAACAACATCAGCCGCTATCACTGCTGGCAGTGGACCTGGACAATTTCTCTTCCATCAATCGAGCTTTCGGGCATGCCGAAGGCGATGCTGTGCTGCAAGCGATCAGTCATTTGCTGTTACTGAACCTGCGCCGCCAGGACCTGCTCTGTCGGCTGGCAGGTGACCGCTTTGTGGTGCTACTGCCTAATACCGGCGAAAGCCAGGCGAAATTGCTGGCACTGGAGTTACAACAAGCCGTTGCCGGGCTGGCTCACAAGACGCGGCAACAGGGCGAGCGGCTGCGTCTGGCGGCTACTACTGCAGTAGTCATGGCCATGGAGGAGACACCTGAAGCGCTACTCAAACGCCTCAACCTGGCACTTGCACGCAACAAACAGCCTCTGGCAAACATCGCCTGAGGCCCGGTCATGACCCTGAAAAACAGCTGGTACGAAACCGATAGCCGCTTTATTCCCGGGCATTACCAACCCGCGACCCTGATTGACCTGGCGCTGTCCCGGGATATCGACAGCCATCGCCTGCTGCGCGGTACCGGCCTGTTCCACGAGGATATTCTGGCAGGCCAGACACGCCTGAGTCCGCAGCAGTTTCTCGGCCTGATCGGCAATAGCCGACGGCTGCTGGATGCTGATGACACAAGCTTCCTGTTCGGCCAGCGTTTGCTGCCTGGTCATTACGGTGCCGCCAGCCATGCGCTGCGCCACGCACAGAATCTGCATCAAGCGCTGGACACGCTGATCCAGCAACAGGCATTGCTCAGCCCGCTGGCAGCGCCCCGGCTGATGCTGGATGAAAAGCATGCCTGGTTTTACTGGCTCGACAGTTGCGGTGCTGGCGAGCAGTGGCGTTTTTTGCTGGAGGCCAGCATGACCTCACTGGTGTCCATGAGTCAGTGGCTCAGCGGCCAGCGCTTGCCGTGGGAATGCAGTTTAAGCCACGCAGAACCGCGTTATGTCGAGCAGTACTGGGTGCATCTGGGCGAAAACGTCCAGTTCAATCGGCCAATGGATATGATGCGTATTCCACGAGCTTTTCTGGCCATGCAGTGGCCGGATGCTTCAGCTACGGCCGGGCAGGTTGCGCGGCAGGAAGCGCAAATCCAGATTGAACAACTGGGCTTCGACACCAGCTTTCTGGACTGCCTTTACCGCTACCTGCAAACCCATGTCCGTCAGGCGCCCAACCTGGAACAAGCCGCCCAGCAGTTCGCCATGAGCCCGGCCACCCTCAAGCGCAAACTGCAGAAACATGACACTGGATTTCAGCAACAAGTCGATCTGGCGCGCAAGCACATGGCCCTGTACCTCTACCAGATCAAAGGGCTGAGCAACGAAGAAGTGGCCGAATACCTTAACTTCACCGATGCCGCCAACTTTCGGCGCTCATTCAAACGCTGGACCGGCAGCACGCCCAACCTGATTCGGCAGTTGTTCAATGTGAGGTGACCTATGTATGCCCGCAGGTTGACGTGGGACCGGCTTCAGGCGGTATTTCTGACGATGAAAATGCAGTGAATGTGCTGGTCTCTTCCCGGCTAAAGCCGGTCCCACGACGAAGGTGCGTACGCAAACATAGAAGTCTCTAGCAGGTGCAGTATGATTTCTAGAAATTACTGGATTTTCCGAAGCCCCGATTATTGCGAAACAGCCGGCTAAACCACCCCCCGCTCCTCCAGCATGCGCACAAACATGGTGAGGCTGCGGGACACGGTGCCTTTGCGCCACACGAGCCAGGTGCGCAAAAAACGGAACGCTTCTGCCATCGGCCAGACGCTGACAGTGGTACAGCCCGGCATGCTCTGCAACATGCTGCGCGGCATGAGCGCCAGACCAGCACCGGCACTCACACAGGCGAGCATGCCGTGATACGACTCCATCTCAAATATCTTGCCGGGCACTGCGGCGTCATTGGCGAACCACTGTTCGAAGTGATGCCGATAGGAACAGTTGGAGCGGAACGCGTAAATATTCTCGCCGCTGACATCCAGCGCGCGACTGATCGGCGCATGGCTGAGCGGCGCAATCAGCACCATCTCTTCCTCGAACGCAGGCACACCTTCAAGTGCCGGGTGCAAAACCGGACCGTCGACAAAAGCCGCCACCAACCGACCGGCCAGTACGGCATCGATCATGGTGCCAGACGGCCCGGTGGAAAGATCCAGTTCGACTTTCGAGTACTGCTGGTTGTAGGCCGCCAGCAGTTCGGGAATCCGCACCGCCGCTGTGCTCTCAAGTGAACCAAGGGCAAATGATCCCTGAGGTTCTTCACCGGCAACCGTGGCGCGGGCCTCCCCCACCAGGTCAAGAATGCGCCGGGCGTAATCGAGAAAACTCCAGCCTGCGGGCGAAAGACGCAAGCGGCTTTTCTCCCGGATAAACAGATCCACGCCCAGATCCTGTTCCAGTTGTTTGATCCGGGTGGTCAGGTTTGAAGGCACCCGATGGATGTGTTGCGCCGCAGCGCTGATGCTGCCCTGCTCGGCAACGGCCTTGAACATTTCCAGCTGAACCAGATCCACGCCATTCTCCTTTCGTGAAAGATACGATCAGTATTATTCAGTTTTCATAAAAATAACAACGCCGTAACCTGAACTCATTCCCCACCCAGCAGGACGGTGCAATGACTACTATCTCCAGCGTTTCCCATGCCATTTCGATCAACCCCGCCAATGGCGAACAGATCGGACACTACCCTTTTGAATCTGATTCAGCCCTGGACGCCACCTTGTCACGAGCCTCCAGTGGTTTTGCTGTCTGGCGTAAAACGCCGGTCACGCAGCGCGCACGGCTCATGATCGCCCTGGCCAAAGCCTTGCGGGACAGCGCCGCCAACATGGCGAACATGATCACTCAGGAAATGGGCAAGCCGATTACCCAGGCCCGAGGCGAAATTGAAAAATGCGCACAACTTTGCGAGTGGTACGCCGAACACGGACCAGCCATGCTCAGCGCCGAGCCGACCCTGGTTGAAGGCGGAAAAGCGCAAATTGAATACCGCCCGCTCGGCCCGATTCTGGCGGTAATGCCATGGAATTTCCCGATCTGGCAGGTGCTGCGTGGCGCTGTTCCGGTATTGCTCGCCGGTAATACCTACGTACTGAAACACGCACCCAATGTGATGGGCAGTGCTTATCTGATGCAGGACGCCTTCAAGCGCGCGGGTTTTACAGACGGTGTTTTTGAAGTCATCAACGTGACACCTGAAGGCGTTTCCAAAGCGATCGCCGACCCGCGCATCGCAGCGGTGACGCTGACCGGTAGCGTGCGTGCTGGCATGGCCATCGGTGCCCAGGCCGGTGCCGCTTTGAAGAAATGCGTGCTGGAACTGGGCGGCTCCGACCCGTTCATCGTGCTCAATGATGCGGACCTGGATGACGCGGTAAAAGCCGCCGTCATCGGGCGTTTCCAGAACAGCGGGCAAGTTTGCGCAGCGGCCAAGCGCCTGATTGTCGAGCAAGGTGTGGTCGAGGAATTCACCCGCAAATTCGTCGAAGCAACACGTCAGCTGTCGGTCGGCGATCCATTGCTGGCGGACACTTACGTCGGCCCGATGGCGCGGTTCGATCTGCGTGATGAGCTGGACGGCCAGGTCCAGGCCACTCTGAAAGAAGGCGCAACGTTGTTGCTTGGCGGCAAAAAAGCCCAAGGCGCGGGCAATTTCTATGAGCCGACAGTTTTTGCCGATGTCACCGACCAGATGACTTCGTTCAAGGAGGAGTTATTCGGCCCGGTTGCCTCGATCATTACCGCCCGGGATGCCGAACACGCCCTGGCATTGGCCAATGACAGCGAGTTCGGTCTCACCGCGACTGTCTATACCCGCAACGTTGATCAGGCGCGCAAAATGGCTGATGAACTGGAAACCGGTGGTGTATTCATCAACGGCTACAGCGGCAGCGACCCGAGGGTGAGCTTTGGTGGCGTGAAGAAAAGTGGTTTTGGCCGTGAGCTGTCGCACTTCGGTCTCAGGGAATTCTGCAATGCGCAGACTGTGTGGCTGGATCGTCGTTAAGCGACAGGTGACAATTCTGCCTTCCCTGCCCTCATCAGGGTGTCCTGTGGGCAGGGCTTTTACACAGGATTCACTGACGTGGGACCGGCTTTAGCCGGGAAAGCTGCCTGTCAGATGCCACATATTCAGCGGATGTCCCGGCCTCTTCCCGGCTAAAGCCGGTCCCACGTCAGTGAGTCCTGTGGGAGTAACCGGGGTGACGCTCCACCTTGCTCGCGACAGCGTTTAATCAAACTATAGAGGGCAAGAACCAGCACTCGGGTCGCAGTTCTCTGATAAAAAGCCCGTTGCGCGAATATACGCAATGAAAATCGTTTCAGCTCAAGCATAACCCCTTGCCAGACGGCGATCATGCAGTTTGTGCATGGGTCATTCTCAAACGTCATAACCCTATATTTTCGTGCGTGGTAGTCTCGCGCCACTACGAATAGAAGATGCCTAGAATCAGGAAACCTCATGCCCAGAATTTCCCATTTGGCGCTGCGCCAGAATTTTCGCGCGCTGCTTGCTTCACAAACCTGCTTCGAAACCGCATCTGTCTTCGATCCGATGTCTGCACGCATCGCCGGAGACCTGGGTTTCGAGGTTGGCATCCTGGGAGGTTCAGTGGCATCGCTGCAGGTATTGGCAGCGCCGGATTTCGCGCTGATTACCCTGACTGAGTTCGCTGAACAGGCCACCCGGATCGGCCGCGTTGCACAGCTGCCGTTCATCGCAGACGCCGACCACGGTTACGGAAATGCCCTGAACGTGATGCGTACCGTTGAAGAGCTTGAACGCGCCGGCGTTGCGGCACTGACGATTGAAGACACGCTGCTGCCTGCCCAGTTCGGCCGCAAATCCACCGACCTGATTACCATCGAAGAAGGCATTGGCAAGGTCAAAGCCGCTCTGGAAGCACGCATTGACCCCGAGCTGTCGATCATTGCCCGGACCAATGCCGGCGTCTTGCCGGTCAAGGACATCATCGAACGCACCAAGGCCTATGAAAAGGCTGGCGCCGACGGCATCTGTATCGTTGGCATCAGTGACTTCGAACACCTTGAACAGATCTCGGAACACCTCACCGTGCCGCTGATGCTGGTGACTTACGGCAATCCCAAGCTCAATGACTCACAGCGTCTGGCAAGCCTGGGCGTGCGCATCATCGTCAAGGGCCATGCCGCCTACTTCGCAGCGATCAAGGCGACTTACGACTCACTGCGCGCCCAGCGCCAGGTTACACACAGCACGTCGAACCTGAGCGCTACCGAACTGACCCACACTTACACCCTGCCTGAGAACTATGTGGCCTGGGCCAAAGAGTTCATGGATGTGAAAGAGTAATCACGGCGCGAGGCTTAGGCTGACATTCACAAGGGAAAATGACGCTTCCTTTCTTGTAGGCAGCGTTCAGATGAACGGCTGGTTCCTGCGTTTCTGAATCGAGCATCAGCTCTGACGTGATCACCCTGGCCCCGCAGTAATCAAAGATGCCGTGATCTATCTGCGTCTTCATGGCTGACGCATAGCCGTGACGCTCATAGGTTCCAGCATCTGCACCGCCGACTCCTACCAGATGCACCTCGAGGTCCGTGAGTTTCTTGATCAGGGTCGCCTCAGCGCTGAAGTCGAACGCCCAGCCGTTGGAGAAGACCCGATCTATCCATCCCTTAAGCAACGCGGGCATGGACCACCAGTAAACCGGATACACGATGATCAACGCGTCTGCGCGATCAATGCGTGCCTGCTCGGCTGCCACGTCTGCCGGGAACGGCCCTTCTTTTCGATGAACTGCGATATCAGCAGCGGTAAAGCGTGGATCGAACCCCGCAGCGGCCAGGTCGACCAGCTCGACCGTGTTGGCCTCGCTTGCATCGCTGATGCCTTCTGCGATGCGCCTGGCAATGCCATGAGTGAGGGAGCTGGAATCGTGGTGGCTGACGACGATGAGTGCGTGCATGGTAAAGCTCCGACGCTGGATGGATTGCTGATGAATGTTCACAGCTATATACTTTTCGTAAATTAAAGCTAAGTTACCTTTGGTATATAATCGTGTCAAGCCAGCCACCAGACGCAAAGCCGCGCCAACGCATGTCCCGGGAAGGTCGCCTCAGTCAACTGCTGGAAGTGGCATGGCAAATCGTTCGCGAGGAAGGCACGGAAAGCCTGACACTGGGGCATCTGGCGCAAATCGCAGGGGTTACCAAACCTGTCGTATATGATCACTTCCCCACTCGCCCGCTGCTGTTGGCCAAACTCTATGCAGATTTTGATGTTCGACAAACCGCTCGCCTGGACGAAGCATTGCGCAACAGCGATTCGACCGTGCAGGCACGAGCGAGGGTCATTGCCGACTCCTACGTCGATTGTGTGCTGCTGCAAGGCCGGGAAATTCCTGGCGTGATCGCAGCGCTGAGCAGCTCTCCTGAACTGGAGAAAATCAAACGTGATTACGAGCTGATCTTCATGGGCAAATGTCGAGCAGCACTGGGAAGTCACAGCAAACCGAGTCAGATTTCGAACGCCCAGTTACGCGCCATGCTCGGCGCGGCGGATGCACTTTCCAATGCCGCCGCAGTGGATGAAATTTCCGCAGACGAGGCGAAGTCCGAGCTTTATGAAATTATTCTGGCCATGACTGAAAGAGCTCATTACGTGAGAACCCAATGATCAACGTCACAGAAGTTTCCATCGCGGATCTGCGCGCTGCGCTTGAGTCAGGCCAGACCACGGCCGTCGAGCTGGTTGAGGCGTATCTTGCCCGGATTGACGCTTACGACGGTCCGGATACACCTACCGCGCTGAATGCCGTGGTGGTTCGCAACCCTCAAGCCATTGCCGAGGCCCGGGCGTCTGACGCTCGTCGCGCGAATGGCCAAACGCTTGGCCCGCTGGACGGCATCCCCTACACCGCCAAGGACAGCTATCTGGTCAAAGGCCTCACCGCCGCGTCAGGAAGTCCTGCATTTGTCGACCTGGTCGCTCAGCATGACGCCTTTACCATCGGCCGACTTCGCGCCGCCGGGGCGATCTGTCTGGGCAAGACCAATATGCCACCGATGGCTAACGGCGGCATGCAGCGTGGGGTCTATGGTCGCGCCGAGAGCCCTTACAACGCTGAGTACCTGACCGCTCCGTTTGCTTCCGGCTCATCGAATGGTGCTGGCACCGCAACCGCCGCCAGCTTTGCCGCGTTCGGCATGGCTGAGGAAACCTGGTCCAGCGGCCGAGGTCCTGCCTCCAACAACGGCCTGTGTGCATATACCCCATCGCGAGGAGTCATATCGGTGCGTGGCAACTGGCCGCTGACGCCGACCATGGATGTTGTGGTGCCCTACGCCAGAACCATGGCTGACCTGCTTGAAGTGCTCGATGTGATCGTCGCAGAAGATCCCGACACCCGAGGCGATCTCTGGCGGTTGCAGCCGTGGGTAGAGCTTCCGAGTGTGGCTTCGGTGCGCCCTGCTTCCTATGGCGAACTTGCAGTGAGTTCACAGACGCTCGCGGGCAAACGCTTCGGTGTGCCGCGTATGTACATCAACGCCGATCCGCTGGCAGGCACCGCAGAAAAACCCGGGATTGGCGGTCCAACTGGCCAGCGCATCATCACTCGCCCGTCCGTCATTGATCTGTGGCAAGAGGCGCGCAAGGCGCTCGAAGCCGCCGGGGCTGAAGTGATCGAAGTGGATTTCCCGCTGGTGTCGAACTGCGAGGGTGATCGTCCCGGTGCGCCGACGGTGTTTACCCGCGGGCTGGTCTCGAAGGAGTTCCTGCATCACGAACTGTGGGATTTGTCGGCCTGGGCCTTTGATGAATTCCTGCGGGCCAATGGCGACCCGGCGCTGAATCGTCTGGCCGATGTCGACGGGGCGAAAATCTTCCCCCACGACCCAGGCACCCTGCCCAACCGTGAAGACGATCTGGCTGCCGGTATGGATGAGTATGTGCGCATGGCCAAGCGCGGGATCACGCCCTGGAATGAGATCCCTTCCCTGCCGGATGGCCTTCGCGGGCTGGAGCAGACGCGTCGCATCGACCTGGAAGACTGGATGGAAGGCCTGGGTCTTGACGCGGTGCTGTTTCCAACGGTGGCCGATGTGGGCCCGGCCAATGCCGATGTCGACCTGCAATCAGCCGATATCGCCTGGAGCAATGGCGTGTGGGTGGCCAACGGTAATCTCGCCATTCGCCACTTGGGCGTGCCGACCGTCACTGTGCCAATGGGCGTGATGGCAGACATTGGCATGCCGGTGGGGCTGACGTTCGCAGGACGTGCGTATGACGACTCGAACCTGCTGCGCTTTGCTTCGGCATTTGAGGCGATCGGCAGCAAGCGGATAATTCCGCCAAGAACGCCGACACTTAAGTGACGCTATTTAGAGCTCAGCACGCGAGACGGGCTGAGCTCTTTTCCATATTGGCTGCGCAATGTTTGAGCAAGGCTTTGATTGAGCCACGAACATTACGCTTGCCCAGTTCTTTGGCTTTAAACCAGCGGCAGTCATCAATCTCGTTGGACGCTCGCGGCTTCTGATGCTCTGCGCGCTGAGCCTCAAAGAGGAAATGAACCGCCTTGTCGTCCTGGTATTCCGAAACGTAGGCAAGCTGATCGAAGGTCAATCCGGTCTCTTCTGCCATTTCACGCATGGCAGCCTGCAGCGGTGTCTCGCCCTGCTCGACGCGGCCACCAGGCAGGTTCCATTTGGCGTTGCGCTTGCGAACGAAAAGGATCTCGCCCTGATGCCGGCAGATCACGGTGGCACGTCTTTTCAGGCTTTTATGCCCGGAGGTTGCAGCTTCCGTTGCGCCCATGTGCGTTCCTTCAAACGTTTATCCAAAGCCAATCCGGCAAATGCTCTTCGACGACAGTGCGCCATGCTTGTGTCGATATGATGACCACAGGGCTCGACGGGAAGTTCAGCTTCAGGGCGGGATGCGATGCTCTGAGCTAACCCTCATAATTGTAGGAGCGCACGAGCAATGCGAGGCCGCGATGACGGTGCGTCAGGCAGAACGCTATCGCGGCCTCGCGGTGCTCGTGCGCTCCTACAGGCCCCTTGTGTGCTGAGCGGCATTCATCTCACTGTCACTACGCCGTGCAACGCTGGACGCTATCGGTCCGCCATCGCCCCATTGCTTGAGGTATGCCCATGAGACTCGCCTCCTACAACGTCGAAAACCTGTTCAATCGCGCCAAGGCGATGAACCTTGATGGCTGGGCGGAAGGCAGGCCAACACTGGAGCGCTTCGCGAAACTGAATGCGCTGCTGGGACAGGAAATCTATTCCGTCGCCGACAAGACAGCCATGGTCAAATTGCTGGTTGAGCTAGGTCTCAGCCGCTCCGACCGGGGCCCATTCGTGATGCTTCGGCAAAACCGCGGCAATCTGGTCAAACGCCCTCGCAACGGCGACATGACAATCGTCGCCAATGGCCGTGCGGACTGGACCGGATCGCTTGAACTGATTCAGGCCCCGGTTGACGAAGAAGCCATGCGAAATACCGCCAGGGTGATGATTGACCTCCAGGCAGACGTGCTGGCGGTGGTAGAAGCAGAAAGCAGGCCAGCCCTCCGTGACTTCAATGCCGAAATCATCGGCGGGCTTGGCGGCGATGTGTACAGCCATGTCATGTTGATCGACGGTAACGACGAGCGTGGCATTGATGTCGGCGTCACGACCCGGGCAGGATTCCCCATCGGTCTTATGCGCAGCCACGTTGACGACAGCGTTGACGGAGGCCAGCTGATTTTCTCCAGGGATTGCCCTGAGTTCTACCTGTCCATGCCTTCCGGCGCGCAACTTGTGTTGCTCGTCAATCACCTGAAAAGTAAAGGCTACGGCAGCCTCGCCGACTCGGCGAAAAGACGGCTTGCCCAGGCCTGCAGAGTGAAGGAAATCTACAACTCGCTCATCGAGCAGGGCGAACAATATGTTGCCGTGGTGGGCGACTTTAATGACACCCCCGACAGCGAAGCCTTGAAACCGCTGCTTGAGGATACGACCCTGAAGGATGCATTTACCCACGAGCATTTCAACGACGGCGGCTATCCGGGAACGTACGGCTCGTGCAACGCTTCCAACAAAATCGATTACCTGCTGCTGTCCCCGGAACTGTTCAAAAAAGTCAGTGCTGGCGGGGTTTTCCGCAAGGGCATGTGGCCGGGATCCAGACCTGTACGCTGGGAAACGTACCCCGAGCTGACCCGCAAAGACAACGCCGGCTCTGATCATGCGGCGGTCTGGGTTGATCTGGATATCTAGCCATGAAGAAAACCCGGAGCAGCGCAACGGATACTCGAGGAATCAATTCTCAAGCTTCAAACGTTCCGACATCTTGACCAACGTCGCCAGCGAGTCCGCGCTCATTTTGCGCATCAGCGCACCGCGCCGAACCTTTACGGTTATTTCGCTCAAGCCCAGTCGTGCGGCCACCTGCTTGTTGAGCAGCCCTTGAACCACTAATTCCATGACCTCTCGCTCGCCGTCGGTCAGGCTGGCGTAGCACTGCTTCAACTGATCAATCCGGGCCGCCGCTTCACGGGTTTGCTTGTCCTGACTCAAGCCCTGGCTGATGGCGTCGAGTAGATCCTGCTCGCGGAAAGGCTTGGTCAGAAACTCGATGGCGCCCGCCTTCATGGCTTTTACCGACATGGGAATATCACCATGGCCCGTGATGAAAATCACGGGCAGTGAAATGCACAGGCGCGCCATTTCCCGCTGGAAATCCAGTCCACTCATGCCCGGCATACGCACATCCAGCACCAGACAGCCGGGCACATCGGGCAATGTGGCGTCAATGAATTCGCGAGCGGAGCCGAACGTCATGCATGCCAGACCAACCGACGCCATGAGGTCCTCCAGGGACTCACGCACCGATCGGTCGTCATCGACGATGTAAACCATGTCGGCAGCGATTTCAGTAACAGTTTCAGGCATCGGATTCTCTGGCAATAGCGGGCAGCGTGAAGTGAAAGGTAGCGCCAAACGGCGAGTTGTTCGAGGCCCAGATCCGGCCATCATGGGCTTCGATAATGGAACGGCTGATGGGCAACCCCATTCCCATGCCTTCCGGTCGGGTCGTGTAAAAGGCGTCGAACACACGCTCGCAATCCCGTGGCGACAAACCATTGCCTTGATCGGTAATCGAGAAGCGCAGTTGCTGGGGCGACTCAAGCACTACGTGACAGTCCAGTGTTCGCCGCTCGGAGCTTACCTGGCGCATCGCATCGACCGCATTCATGGCCAGATTGAGGATGACTTGCTGAATCTGCACCTCATCAGCCAGCAGCGGAGGCAAGCCTTCTTCAATCTGCACGTGCAGCGCGATCTCTTGCTCAGCCAACTCACCGGCGATCAACCGGAGCGCCCCCTTGACCGCATCTTCGACGTTCAACCATTGCTTGCTCGGCGCCTGATGCCTCGCAAGGCTGCGCAGCCGGGCGATGATTTCACTGGCGCGATGTGTGTCTTCGATGATGCGCTCCACTGCCTGTCGGGCTTTGGGCAGGTTGGGAGGATCAGCCGCGATCCAGCGCAGGCAAGCGCTGCCGCTGGTCGCGGTGGCAGCCAGGGGCTGGTTCAATTCATGGGCAATCGAGGCGGCAAGCTCACCCAGCACATTGACCCGGGCGACATGCTCAAGGTGCGCACGGGTCTGATGCACTGCGCTAACGGCTGCGGACAGGCGCAACGCCAGCCATGTCGTGCAGCCAATGGCCGCGAGGCTGATCAGCACATTGACCAGCCCCGACTCCATATCGCCAAAACGCGTGAACCGGTAACTCAGAATCGTCAGCACCATACAGACGAGGGATATCCCCGCCACCGCCCGCGCGGGCAGGAACCTGGCGGCGATCAGCACCACGATGACCTGAAAGACCCCAACCGCAATTTCAAGATCGGTGACCGTGTCAATCGCGGCGATGCCCAATGCCAACGCAAACAACAGGACCAAACGAAGCGTTAATCGAGTCCGTTTCACTGGATCACCATCGCGCATCACCCCCAGCAGGATTGCAGACGCAGAGTGTATAGCGGCCGCCGTCGCCTGCTCACTGGAAACTTCAATCCACTCAGGAAGGATTGTCCAGGCTGAACTGATCGGCCACGTCGTCATAGGCGAAAAGCTCGGCGTAGCGCCCCCACTGGGTCACGCAGTCCAGTGTGACGGCCGCATCGATCTGCGACATGAAATCTTCCAGCTCGTCACGGAAGCGTCTGGCCGGTGCCGTGCGCCCAGGACGATCATCCAGCACCCGACGGATATGGCTGACCAGCGGCACATACCTGAGCAGGTGCTGGGCAAACAACTGTTTGCGCTCATCCACGTCCGACTGGGCATAACGTCGCCCGGCTGGCAGAAGCGTGATATCTCCCTCCCGCATTTCGGCAAATCGCATCAGTTGCAGCACTTCGGCCAACGAAAAAAGATCACCCGAGGTGGAGCGCAATGCCGTGGCCAGTTCGCGCAAATCGGCCTGCCCGTCATACGGGGGATTGTCTACTGCCTCGATCAGCCCTGCCAAAGCGTTGGTGGAAGTCAGGGGCAAGACCATGCCGATGCCATTTCCTGCAAACAGACTTTCACGCGGCGAATGAACGGCGCTGCCGCCCGCCATGTGCACGTAAATGCTTTCCACCAGTGCCTGAAAAGCAGGGTCTGCGCGGTTTCGCGGCTGGGCGAGATCGACCTTGACCTCACACATGATCCGCCCCGGATTGGAGGAAAGAATCAGGATGCGATCACACATCAACACCGCTTCTTCGATGTTATGGGTGACCATCAGAATTGACTTGATCGGCATCCGGCCTTCGCTCCAGAGATCGAGCAAGTCAGTGCGCAGTGTTTCGGCGGTCAACACGTCCAAGGCGGAAAACGGCTCATCCATCAGCAGAATATCGGGGTTGACCACCAGTGCACGGGCCAGACCGACTCGCTGGCGCATGCCACCGGACAACTCTTTCGGATAGGCACTCTCAAACCCGTCGAGGCCGATCATATCGATGGCCGCCAACGCCCGCCGACGCCGCTCGGGCGCTGCCACGCTCAATGCCTCAAGGCCGATTTCCACGTTCTGCAGCACAGTCAGCCACGGGAACAAGGCAAAGCTCTGGAACACCATCCGCACCGAGGTGGAAACGCCCGGCGTATTTGCCGGGAATGCTACGACACCGGTGGTGGGCGACACCAGCCCGGCGATGGAGCGCAACAACGTGGACTTCCCCGACCCCGACCGCCCCAGCAGCCCGATGACCTCGCCGTCGTTGAGACGCATGGCGACATCATCCAGCACCACGCGTTTGGTGCCCCCAGCCGTGCCGTAAACATGACCGAGCCCCTGCACGTCCACCAGACAACGTTTTTCGATTACTTCCATTGGAATACCCTCAATCAATTCGAAGCCGACGTTCGGCGAAACGGTACAGCGGACGCCATAGCAGGCTGTTGAAACCGACCACAAATACGGACATCACGACGATGCCCAGCGCCACCCGCTGGAAATCACCCGCCGTCGTGGCCTGGGCAATGAACGACCCCAACCCCGACGCATACAGATGATCGCTGCCCCATGACACCGCCTCGGCGACGATGCTGGCGTTCCAGGAGCCACCCGCAGCCGTCAAAGCGCCGGTCACGTAATAAGGGAAAACACCCGGCAGCACGACTTTGCGCCACCATTGCCAGCCCCGCACCCGGAACACCCGTGACGCTTCGAGCAAGTCGGTCGGCAACGCGCTGGCACCGGCAATCACGTTAAAAAGGATGTACCACTGGGTACCCAGGATCATCAGCGGCGACAGCCATACATCAGGGTTCAGCTTCAAGGTGACAATCGTGACCACGGCGAACGGGAACAGAATGTTTGCCGGGAACGCTGCCAATAATTGCGCGATGGGTTGCAAACGTTCTGCCCAGCGCGGATTCAGGCCGATCCAGACACCAACGGGTACCCAGACAAGACTGGCCAGGACGATAAGCACCGCCACACGCGCCAGAGTGGCGAGCCCCAGACCAAACGCATTGACCACCTCCTCCACACCCAGCGTGCTGCCGATGAAACATGCCAACTGATAGATGCCGGTCATGCACGCAGTAACAATCAGGACTAGCCACGCCAGATCGATGTAACGCTGCCACCGGCTATTGATCGTGAAGCCCATGCGCGCCATTTTCGGTATGCGCATCGCTGGCATCCACTCGCTCACACTGCGCAGCGACGCGAACAACAACGGGACAATTCGTGTGGACCTGAGCAGGTCATAAACCCGGGACCGCGGCCGTTTATGGGAAGCGGTCTGTTCAAATCGAAACTTGTCCGCCCACGCCACGATCGGCCGGAAAAACAACACGTCGTACAGAACGATTACCCCGACCATAGCCAGCACCGCCCAACTAATCGCGGCGATATCCTTCTGCTGAATCGCGAGCGCCAGCCATGAACCGATACCCGGCAAATTGACGGTGCTGTCCCCAACCGTGATGGACTCGGACGCCACGACAAAAAACCAGCCGCCTGACATGGACATCATCATGTTCCACACCAACCCGGGCATCCCGAACGGCAGTTCGACCTTGATGAACCGCTGCCAAGGCGAGAACGAAAACTGCCGACTGACATCGTAAAGGTCGTTAGGCACTGTCCTCAGGGATTGGTAAAAACTGAAGGTCATGTTCCAGACCTGGCTGGTAAAAATGGCAAACACCGCAGCGCATTCCAGCCCCCACTGCCGCCCCGGAAAAAGGCTCATGAAGAACACCACGGTAAACGTCAGGAAACCCAGCACCGGTACCGATTGAAGAATGTCCAGCGCCGGTAAAATAACCATCGCGGCCCTGCGACTTTTGGCGGCCAGCGTGGCGATAACAATGGAAAACACAAAAGACACAAACAACGCGGCAAACATGCGCAATGTGGTACGCAAGGTATACGAGGGCAAGTGCGCCAGATCGAGTGACACAGGCGCAGAATCAAGGACGCTGAGTGGCTGATTCATTTGTCCGGCACTGTAAAAAACAAACAGCGCCAACAAAGCGATCGCGGCGACCAGCATGCCCTCGGCGAGCAAGGATGCAGAGCGGGGTTGAGCCGTGTTGTTTACCGGGCTTCTCAGGGATAAAGGCAGGGAGAAACGCATAAAATAGCCTCTGTCGGGCGTCTCAAACGTAGGCATCCACCTGTCAGGTGAAGCAAACGCATGAAGCACTTCGATCCAATAATCAGTTTTGCTTTACTTGGGTAAAGCATAAGGACTGACGCTGATCGGATCGACAGAAACTAAGGACGTCAAAATATACGTTGGTATATCAGGTACGCGTCTGGGTTATTGAATTATGTGTGCCGTTACTATCCATGAATGACGCAATTGAATGGCGGGTAACATTACTCACACATGGGACTTAAATTCCAGGCTAAGGCCTGATAAGAACATGGCCGGAATTGAAATTTCACAATGGCATCTGGCTGTTACCTTAGAGCCATATCAGCGTTGACTGAATAGCATTTAAAAGAAAAAGCCCTGAAGGGTTCAGGGCTTTGGCCTTCACAGTCTTGGCGCAAGACTAGCGATTGCTTACTGGCTTTTCATTGCCAGCACGGCAGCCTGTTTCGCCTGTGTTGCATCCATGGTGCCGTTTTTTGAGGCTTTATCGAGCGCAGCAGACGCGGCCATCAGACCAGAATTGAGCGACGCCAAAGCTGTTTGCAAGCCGGCCACTTTCGCCTGCCGAGCCTCTGGGCTCATGCTTTTATTAGCCATTGCCGCTTGCAGCTCAGCCATCTTCTCGGCGATCTGCTGCTTCAATTCACGGATCCTGATCAGAGTTTGCTGGACCGAACCGGGCAAGCCACTTTCGGTGATGTCGCTGTTATCGTTTTTAGCCTTGGCTTTGTTCAGACCTGCCGCGGACAGCGAGACCTTTACGCCCACTGGCGCAGCTGCAGACTCTGCAGCATTCGGCTCACCCTGAGTGGCTTCAGTGTCTGCTTTTTTCGTGACGCCTTGCAGTAACGTCAGATCGTTGTTAACAGGCGATTGGGTACTAATAGTGGTCATGGCCATCCTTATCAGAAAAAGCTCTGGAAGGCGTATCGGCAGATGATTACGTATGTTTAGTGATCAGTGTGAGCTGCTGAATAAATACTTCGCGCTTAAGTTATTAGCGCCTCAAGCAGACGGGTCCAGAGCACTTTCAAGAATGTCCAGGAAGGCAGTCACTCGCAGTGGTGTGAAATGCCTTGAGGGGATCGCAGCCCAGACCGATAACGATTCCATGTCGGCGTCCAGAAGGTCAACACGTAAAAGTGAGCCCTCTTCCAACTGCTGACGTACATCCCAGTAGGTCAGCATGGCCAGCCCGAGACCTTGCAGGCATGCCGCTCGAATTGAATCGACGGAGCTTGCCGAAACACTCCCATGCACGCTAAGTAGTCGCACCTGACCATCAACGACGAAGGGCCACTGCGGCATCGCGTGCAATACAAGACATGAATGGCCGACAAGATCCTTCATCACTTTTGGCACACCGTAGCGAGTCAGGTAATCAGGTGATGCGCAGAGCAATCGCGGGTTGTCTGCAAGGCGCCTGGCGATTAATCCGGAATCCCGCATGGGGGCGATTCGGATCGCCAAATCCAGGCCTTGACCCACCACGTCCATCAGGCTGTCAGAAAAGGCCAGGTCGACTCGCGACGCAGGATTTCTGGCAAGAAACGCCGGAATCAGCGGCATTATCACAGCCTGACCGAACACTGATGGCGCAGTCATTCGTAGCGTGCCGCTTGCACCACTTGAAGTGGGTGCCAGCATCGCCCGTGCAGCCTCCTCTGCCTCCAGCATGGTCTGGGCGTAGGGAAGAAATGCTTCGCCCTCGGGTGTCAGTGCAACGGAGCGCGTGGTGCGATGCAGGAGCCGAACACCCAAATCATGCTCCAGTGCCGCCAGACGGCGAGAGACAGACATAGGACTCGTGCCCAACTGCCTGGCAGCGCCGGATAAGCTTCCGCAAGACGCAATGGTTGCGAGGACAGCAATATCAGTTAGTTGCATGGTTATATCACTTATCGTTAAACAGGCTTATCAGCTCCAGACAGTACTCCCGCTGAAGGGTCATCGCTATCCTGTTGCTATCTATCAACAGCCGCTGGCAGTCGTCTACTTTCAGCTATCAGATTCAGGATAACTCGATGACCGATCACAACAACCATGCTTTCTCATCATTCGATATAAACGGCACATTCATCAGAAACCGCTTTGCGCTGGCGCCGATGACTCGCGTCAGTGCAAGTGAAGACGGCACTGTGACGAAAGAGATGGTGCAGTATTACGAACGCTTCGCCCGGGGCGGCTTCGGACTTTTGATGACTGAAGGTCTCTATACAGACCAACGCTATTCTCAAGGCTACCGCTCACAACCCGGCATGAGCGACGACTTTCAGGCGCAGTCGTGGCGGGCGCTTATAACAGCGGCTCACACCCATTCAACACCGGTCTTCGCACAACTCATGCATGCAGGAGCCTTGTCGCAAGCCAACCGGTTCAAGCCCGAAAACATTGCCCCGTCCGCCATCCAGCCCAGCGGCGAGGAAATGGCGTTTTACTATGGAAACGGACCATACAAACAGCCACTGGCAATGACTGATGAGCATATTGCTGACGTAATTGCAGGCTTTACGCAGGCGGCACATCGGGCAATTTCAGTAGCAGGATTTGATGGCTTGGAGATCCACGGCGCGAATGGCTATCTTCTGGACCAGTTTCTGACCGATTACACCAACGTGCGCGGGGACAAGTGGGGCGGCGATCTTAAAAACCGCCTGAGGCTAACGGTTGAAATTCTTAAAGCCGTGAGGCTAAAAGTGGGAGACAACACCCCGGTCGGGGTGCGGATATCGCAAGGCAAGGTCAATAACTTCCTGCACAAATGGGAAGGCCGTGAGGCTGACGCTGAAACCATCTTCGGAACGATCGCCGACTCTGGCGTCGATTTTATCCATGTGACTGAGCATGATGCTTTGGCTCCCGCCTTCGATAATGGCGGACACAGCCTGAGCCGGCTGGCAAAGCGATTCGCACCCGGCATAGCCATTATCACTAATGGAGGTCTGCATGACCCCGCCAGAATTGCACAAGCCCTCGAAGAAGGCGGTGACATGATTGCTATCGGCAAAGCGGCGCTGGCCAATCCTGACCTGCCTGACAAACTTCAAAAAGGCATTGCGCTGGATGAGTTTGACGCCGCCATTCTGGGTCCAATTGCCAACATCAAAGAGGCAGAACTCGCCTGAAAAACATAACCTGCTGGATAAATGGTGGGCCTGTAGGACTGGGTTTAGCCGGGAGCAGGCCAGTACATTCGCCGAGTATCCTTCTCCAGACATGATGCCCTCCCGGCTAAGCCGGTTCTACGGGTAATGTTTCCCGCGCGATCTCTTGTCAAACACAACGCAATCGCCGCAAGTGCCACGCCGTCATAAATCCATCATTTGACGCTCAAACGGTGTGATGTGTGACGGCACCCTCTACAGGCAACTCAACCGGCTTCCGATTGGTAATCCCGAACGGAATATGAACCGACGGTGCCACGGCACTCGCGGACTTCAGGTGCCCGGACTGATCATCGAAGAAGATGTGTGGCTTCAGTACGGCAAGCACTTTGCCCTTCTCGATGCCACCCAGGAAGAACGCGTCGTTGACCATCACGCCCCAGCTTTTCAGGGTGTTCAGCGCGCGCTCGTGTGAAGGTGCGCTTCGGGCAGTGACGATGGAAACCCTGATCCGGTTTTCATAGTCAGGATTGAGCTTTTTGTGCTCCTCCTCAACGGACTGGATCTTCGCCATCCGGACCATGAATTCCTTCAGAGGACCTGGGTTGTGCGGTTCCATGGCGTTTTTCACTTCATGCGCATGGAATTCCACCAGACCGGACGATTGCATGACAGTCTCGGCCTCATCCCCCGCCAGCACCCCATCAAAGTCGAAAGCGATACGCAGGGTCTTGTCGTCTTCATCGTCATCAAACTGCGAATCCAGCACTTGGCCAGCCGGATGCCCGGCCTTGATCGCAGCCTCGACGTCAGCCTTGTTACCTGACAGAAACAGGGCGATGTTCAAAGCCGGAATGTATTCGTACGGCGACCGACCCTGCATGAAAATAGCGCGGGTCATGCCCAGCCCGTAATGCTCGATGGTCTTCATCACCCGCAATCCCGTGTCCGGGTCGTTCCGGGATAACAGCACCACCTCGACCAGTGGATCGGACGGGTCTTCACACAAGTCATTCAGCGATAGCAAACGCTTGATGAAAGGAAAAGCGATCCCCTTGGGCAGCGGATTGTTCAGGTTCTTCTCCTGAAACTTCCGGTACTCCTCCTCACCCTGACTGCGAAACACAGCGTCCGAGTCCAGCAGATCAAATACCGCGCTGGAGGCGACGCCGATGACTAACCGATTGTCCAGCTCGTAAGGCATTAGGGTTCTCTTTGTCAGGCCGTGGGATACACGATGAAGTGCGTCAGGGATGAGTGATTTAAATAAACTTTCGCGTGCCTGCCTTTACGGCAAGCGGTCAGGCAGGTTATAGCTTTTACGCCATGCGCACCTCGTTTAACAATTCTGCGTGACGGTCCAGAACCTTAAGCAACTTTTGGACTTGGCGCCACGACGACATCAGTGATCCGCTCAAAATCGAAACCTGAGGATGGTCCGAAGGACTGACTCCGTAGAAGCCCTGCGGGACGGCTGTGGTACGGCTCTTACGAGCTTTTAGGAGACTTTACTCTTCTCGAATCGGCGTCAAGCGTAGAAAAATATTTCAAAACGAAATATTTTACAGACAGGCTGAAGGCATCAGCGTCGCACCTTTGGCCAGCATTTCTCCGCGGTAGAAGCCTTAGGTACATTCGAAGGATATCTAAATGATCATGGATAAAGCCAAACCGCCACAGCCTAGCCGCTGGTCTCAGGAACCTGGGTATCCCATCTCTTCCTTGCAGAGCCTGAGCTTCCATTGGTGTATAGACTCAACGGGCTATGTGATCTGGCAGCCATCAAGGCGCGCGCATGAATAGATTCTTGACCCCGCCTAGCTCCGCAAGCATGAGCTGCGAACGTAGCCAACCCGGGTTACTTGGTGGAGGTCATCGACCTTTCGCGGGAGAGTCGGCCAGCAGCTTTTACATGCCGCTTCAGAACTTTGCAAGCACTTACGAAACCGACGACTACAGCGCGGCATTGTACATAGTTAACTTGCTGTTATCTAAAGATGAGGAGTATAAAAATTTCGTTATTCAGTTAAGAGGGTATTTAAACACGCTTAAAGAGTCGGTGAACGTCCCGATTGAGGCGCTGAGATCTCTCCAGCAGATGACTGGAAGAATTCCAGACATTGCACCGCAGGAACAATCACGCTAATCGGCATTATTATCGGCGCGGGTGCTGGTTTGCTCACGCAATGGGCGATGGGCGATGGGAAGGTATGAGGGTGACAAGATGATTGGCAGCAAACTAAAAACAATGTTGATAGATAATGATTAATTCTGAAACAATCAAAACAGGCGGCTGGGCAGCCTTTTTCCTGCTAGCCTTGTTCATGGCTTTAGGCAACCTTGCACTGGGCATCCGCTGGTATGCTTACTTTATTTTGACGGCCCCCATGCTTGCATGGACATTGTATGTAATCTACGCATGCGAGAGTTACACGACATATATGCGATCGCTTTTAGCCTCCTGCACTGGGGGGTTTACATTACCTGCGTGCATTATTGCATCCGATTTAGCCGCAGACGCATCGTCCGATTTAAGTCCATACCGCTTTATAGCGGGCTTGGTGCCGGCTGCTATAGTTAGCATCTTTTACATAGTGCTGCTTAATACGAAGCCAACATGCCAGCCTTTCGAATATAAGGGAAACAGAATCCAGACGCGCCAAGATATTAATACACGGCCTTCTACAAATTACAACATCCCTCTTATTGGCGGCTTGACTACTCTTGCAGCGAGTGGCTTCTTGAAAATGGCGGGGATCCTAACAAGCGGATTCTTAGCTATGTTTGTTATGACGGGGGCCAGCATTTTTATACTGGTCCACGGCCGTCATGTCATCCGAGGTTTGCGAACACTCCGTATTCAAGAGCGAAATATGCCCACCCCATATACGTTCATGCAGCTCGACGAAATTCGCGAAGCACGCGGCAAGTGGTGGCTAGGCAGGTTATTCAAATGGGTAGCCTCCCGGCGCAAGCCGTCGGCACCTTTCCAGCCTCCACCAGGCTCTTGACGACCACTGGCTTGCAATGCGGTGTTTTTTCTCTACGAGCAGAAATCAACCTACCAGGTTTAATTGGGCAAGTAGGTTAACGACATTGCTCGCGGGTCAATACATAACTATTTATATGAGCGCATGGTTTTTGCAGTGCCCTATCTGCGTGGCAGCTGAATGATGATTCTTGTCGCTGCCTCGCTTAGATGTGTGCCACTAAACAGCTACAGCCGTGAAAAAATCCTCACACTTCCTCCCGCAACACCGCCAACCTGTTCAGTACATTAAGCACATAGCCCTTCTCGATAACCAGGCCATGATGCCCGTCAGAGAACCGCTCTCCCCTGAGGCACAGCGTCAGCATCGCCTGAATGTCTGCCAGGCTCGCCCGAGCGATGTAGCCTTCGTCCTTGAGCATGATTGCGGCACCGTGCTTCATGTAATCGATATCGGTCCAGCATTCTTTTTCCAGCACTCGGAAGAAGTCCTTGACGACATCGAAGTACACGGGCCAACGATCCTCAAGCACATGGGTTTTTATCGCCACCCCGCCGGGATAGAGCGTGGGCAGCCAGGCCAGCAGTTCGTCCATGTCGGTGGCCTGAGGCACGGGCTCGCTGGGCGGACGCACTAATGGGGCGGCACTCTCCGAAGTGGCGCTGTGCAATTCAACTCTGTGGAGATGTGACGCTACGTATAGCTCAAACGCCTGGACCTGACCGGATCTATAGGGGTTTTTACCGTAGGAATGAACATCTTTGCTGTAGCGGAGAAAAGCTTCCGATTGTGACCCCTCTGCAAACAGCGAAACGATCGCCGCACTTTGCAGCAGCCAGTAAATATCCTCCGAGCCCTCTCGCCCCTTCATGCTGGAGAGATCGAGAACACTCGAAAACAACTTCCCCGCCAATTGGCGACCTGCCTCACGAAACTCCCAACTCAAATCATGGGGTTCAGCTTGTTCAGCCTGGGCGACCCAGGCTTCGTAGCGACTGATCAGGGTGGTGTCATCCAGCCCTATCGGCGGGCATGCTGGCGGAGTGAGTGACAGTGGTTTTGGCTCCTCATAGACCGGCAGCCAACTCAGGTTTTGGGCAACACGCGACAGCGGCTCGCCTTCGGCGCGGGTCGGGGAATTCGAAGCAACCTTGGGCTTGACAGGGCTTTGCTGGGGCTCAACGGGGCTTTGTTTGTGGCCGAAGTACGCTTTCAAACGATCCAGAAGTTTCATCTATGAAATCCCACCTTAGTCCAGCTCCTGCACTTTAAGATTTTTGGCATCAGGTCAGTATGAGATACCTGCGATGTTCGGCCCGCTAGCAAATCCGATAATCGATGAGTTAGCAGCGGGGGTAATATTGAAATGATTGTCCGGCGTTTCATGACGTGGAGCGAAGGTAACAGGCACTGTTTTTTCATAACCAAGGCCATAACTTGCAGGCTTCATTGAACAGTGCCATAGCGAGTGAAAAAAAAGTCAGGATCAGAATGACCATGGATATGCCCCGCCCCGTATAACTACGACTCCACGGAACAACGTGTCGGAGCTCTTCACTGGGCAGGTTTTTCAGATAGCGATGACGGATAACAAAAAAAACCACACTGATGACCGGGTAGATGAATATCACAAGCTGGGCCATTTTTTTCCCACCAAGAAGCCCCAATAGCAAAGGCGTCACCAGATAGGCGCAACCTACCCAGAAATCCATCTTTTTCAGAACCCGTCGTGCGTTGTCGCCTGGGCACGGCCTTGCCTTTCGCGGCTTCCTCGGTTTCCTGGCCTTTTCCGTTATCATGTAATACTCCTTTGCCTCCCACTCAGCCTCTGCCCGCGATACGTTGTAGTACAGTATCCCCCGGTCACCTATCGGGAAACCAGAAAGGCCGGGGATGAATTTTCGTCATCGGCGTGATGACGAGTGCCACGCAACACCGCATAGCTGACCGACGACCCGGAGCTGGCCAATGCTTTGGGAGCCGCCTACTACATCGGCATGCAAATCGCCCGGGGCCTGAAAATCCAGTTACCCAATGGAATGCCACCTGAAAAGGCTTCCCCGCAATTAACCACCTGCTCTGGAGACAGCCGCATGCCTGGTGATGACCTGCAACGCCTTTATAACAAAGCCTGGCTATACGCCTCTCACGCCCACCTTGGGCAGAAAATGACAGGCTCGGACCTGCCCTACACCACCCACGTGGCGATGGTTGCCAATGAACTGATTTTTGCCGCCCGGGAGTCCTCGGTCGGCGATCTGGCAATTGCCTTACCCGCTGCGTTGCTACATGACGTGCTGGAGGACACCCCCACTACGCAGGAAGCGCTGACAGACGCCTTTGGTCCAGAGGTGTCTTCGACTATCGCGAGCTTGAGTAAAAACCTGATTGTGCCGTTCTCCGAAGAGCGCTATTTCAAGGGTATCGCCAGCCATTCTCGTGAAGCTGCTTCGATAAAACTGTGCGACAGAATTACCAATCTGCAGTCGGCACCCGCCACATGGGCCAAGGCAAAACGCGCTTCATACCTCGTCGAATCCGAACAGATTCTGGCCGCGCTCGGGCAGGCTAATGACTACCTCAGGCAGCGACTGACTGACACCATGGCGCGCTATGAACAGCTTTACGTCAGGGAACTCAGAGGCTGAGATCATCAGGAGCAACTAAAGAGCCTCTGACACAACTCTGCCGAGAACCAGACACAGACCTATAGGAGCGCGCTTGCCCGCGATGGCGTCAGGTCAGGTTACACATTTTTCGCTGAGGCACCGCACCGCGGGCAAGCGCGCTCCTACAGATCCTATGTTTGCTGCGCGACAGCGCGGTGTCAGGGACACTGTGCGACCTCCTACAGATAAACTCATTCTTTCGTTGAAGACCGCGCACGAGCAACGCTAGGCCGCGATGGCGGTGTATCAGGCAGGACGCCATCGCTGCCTCGCGCTGCTCGTGATCACCTACAGAAAGTTTTAATTCAGTTAGGAATTTTATTTTTGATCAGAGTCGCACAGGATTCAAAGCGTTCTTCCCAGGCCGGTTACTGACTGAGCTCTTCTCTAAGACCCTCAGCCCATTCATTCAAGGACTGGTACGCGATACTCCGGTCGTCCCAATCGTGCCAATAATGGATGAGCTTTCCAGTGCCTGAAGGCGACGCATCCACAACGACATAGTCCCCTGAATCATTGGTCAGGAACGGTACCCAATATCGCTCCCATGGCTCACAGAACTCTTCCTCCGGGTCGAGAAAAAATTTCAATGCATCCATTATTTCACTGGCGGCGAGCAAGCGCCGGTTGTCACTTTCGCGCAGCTCCGCATTCCACTCCTGGCCGTCATGCCAGAGCAACAACTGACGTAAACCCAATGGCAAAGGCGCACCCAGCAATTGTTCTATCTGCTGGATTGAAGTCTCGCTTGCTGGAGGTCGAAGTGTCGCGAGACTATCGGGTGGCAGCAACTTCTCGATAGCGGTGAGGCATTCGGTAAAGGCTTGAGGTGTTGTAGGCATGACTCTTTTCCTTGCGATTAACCATGAAGGCACGACTGGAAGAGTGCGGGATTGACGTGATGAACCATCAGCGACCTGAGGTCTTGCTCAGCGACATCAGCCAATTCAGCAGCCTGCTGATCCACCAGCGGCGACGAGCCTCCCTAATTTCGTCGATGTTTTCAAAGGTCAACTCCGAAGCACGCTTCTCCTTGGCCTTGATAGCCTTCAACATACGAATAGAGTTTCGGGAGATATAGAGTAAATAAAAGACACTCAGTGTCAGCACGTAAACTCCAACGAACCCATCGCTAACCTGCCACACTATCTTAATCCCGAAAGCTGACACCAGCGCTATAGATGCCAGCACGTTCCCTGCGAGCTGGCTGTACTGTCCGCCTGCCACCAGTACTTTATTATCTCTGACCTCGTAACCGGCCCTGCCGTCTGGAGAACGGGTAAAGTAGAAAAAACCGACTTCGACTGCAAAGAGCAAAACAGGCACCATGGCCAGAGAGATGGAGTCAATGAAAGACTGTTCATAGTCGCCCCGACCCACCATATACAAACAGCCTGAAATCATGAGGGTAAACGAAGCAAGCGAACACTTCTGAAAATGCGAGAGAAACGCTACATAACTCTCGTTTATATAGATCAAATACAGGGTACGTAACAGCAGCACCAGCAACGCAATGCCAACGACCCAGAAATACCCGGAGCTGAAAAAAAATATCGAGCTGAACAGCGCTGTCAGGGCCCATATACTATAAAGTCCAGTCTTCAAGCTTTCTGAATCCACCTGCACTTCCTCCGCCGCTCTCAGGTTAACGCTAGTGAAACAATCTGATTCGGGCTCAACGCCCTGAGGCCTTGCTCAGCGAAATCAGCCAATTCAGCAGCCTGCTCATCCACCAGCGACGGCGAGCCTCCCGAATTTCATCGATGTTTTCAAAGGTCAATTCCGAGGCGCGCTTCTCCTTGATCCTGATAGTGTTCAATACCCGAAACCAGTGTCGGCGGATATAGATTATATAAAGGGTCAACAGTGTTAGCACGTAAACCACAAATACCATCTCGCTGAGCTGCCACGCGATCATCATTGCAATACCCGAAGCCAGCACTATCGATGCCAGAAGGTTCCCCGCAAAGTGGCTGAACGGTTGGTCTACCACCACCACTTTATTACCCCTGACCTCGTAACCGGCTCTGCCCTTCAGAGGGCGGGTAAAGTAGAAAAACAATACCTCAACCGTAAAAAGCAAGACAGGCACCATGGCCAAAGAGATAGCGTTACTGACAGATTGTTCATAATCGCTCCGCGCCACCAGATACAAAGAACCTGAAATCATGATAGAAAACGACACAACAAAGCCCACGTGATAATGGGTGACCACAGCGACAAAACTCTCACTTATATGTATCAGGTAGACGGTACGTGCCAGCAGCACCAACAAAACCCCACCCAAAACCCAGAAATACCCGGTACCTGCAAACATGAATGAGCTGAACATTGCTGTCAGGCCGAAGACACCATAAAGGCTCTTCCTGAGGTTTTCCGGGCCCATGTCCATCAACACTTCCTCCGTCGTCATCAGGTGACGATCTTAAAACAATCTGATTCAGACCCGGATATGGACGCTTAACCTGAAATAGGAGCAGTGGCCATGGCCACTGCTCCCGATACCGATCAAGCCAGAACGGGCTCTACCTGGTCGCGGTTTCCGGTTTCAGCGCCAAGCAGCACGTGCAGCGTATTGAGGAACAAGTCATGACTCAGAATGCCGGTGCATATCGTCGACAGCACCACTTTTCCATTCTCGTCTTTGATAACGACTTTCTCGGTCCAATTGCTCAGGTCAATCGTGCGCAAGGTTGACATGGGTACCTTGCTTCCCTGTACCTCAAGAAAATCTCTGGTGACGGTGATCGGCGAGGTCTTGATGTTCAGGAAGTTGCCAGACACACGTTTGCTCCAGACTTGCCCGGAACTTATGTAGTTGAAGGTCACCGCACGCCCCGACTCTAGCGTGTCCATCACTTCAGGAAAACGAGCCCGTACGTGCAACTCACGCACCAACTGTTCAAAGTCATGAAAGCCTTTCAAGGTTTCAATGACCCGATGGAAAGGCTCGCTTGCATTACGACGGTAGGCGACGTTGGTGATCATGCCGGTCATCACGGTCTGGCCGGAACCAAAGAGGTAGAGGTCCTCGATATCAGCAAACGCAGTGTACTCCCGCTCGCCCTTGATCAAACGAGCGATGCCATGCTCAAACACTTCGTAAACCGGCTCACGCAGTTTTTTATGCCATACGTAAATGGCAAACGTGCAAAGCCCTAAAATAGCCAACCCTGCGCTCGTTAAATTGATCAGCATCTGCGGGCTTGAAAAGTTGAGTGTCATGCCACGGCTGACGGTGGTTACCGGACCATTGTTGCCAGGCGGCAGGATCGTGCCCAGATACAACACGAATGCAGCCAACCCCAATAATACGACGCCGAAAATCAAGCTAAACACCAGAAACCCTTTGCCGTGGCGAAAGGTAGCGATCAATTCGCCAGTTTCTGGAGACTGAGAGGATTGCTGCATAAATTCTGCTTCCCTGTATAGAGTTTGAAGAGCAAAGCTGCCCAGGCAACCTGCCACATACGTGGCGCTCATGAGAGTTTCAAATGGACCTGAACATTGCCTGAGCAATCTCTGTCGGCGGTTGGAACATGGCTAAACGATATCGTTCACCAACCGATGGTAATTTTTCAATTCAGAAGAGTTTTCGAGGACCACGGCTTGCCGTACTTTCGAATCAAAATCGCTCTCGCCGCAGAGGCACTGGCTCGAATGCATGAGCAAGTGGTTTAATCCCTTATTAGCCAGCCCTGTCGGTGCTGACAAAGCCTGGTGCGAGTTACGGATATTGAGCTAACGATCAAGTGAGAACCTGTTTAAAACAGGTAAGGAGAGTAAGTATTAATAACTTGAAAGAAAAATACCTGAGCCTCCACAAAGCCGACACCTCATCTGCCGAGGAGATAAGATGGGTAGAGAACGCCTTAAGCGTGCGTTTGCCCGACGACTTCAAAGAAATCGCAACATTTTATACGGGTGGTCTTTTAGGTGGCATTAGTCATCATGCGTTTTTTAGCGCGGCTAACCCATTGAACATTGTCAGCGAGACGCTACGTCTCAGGAAGGCGATAAATCTGGCGAAGGAATATATTGTATTGGCGGAACCCGCTGAAAGCCTCATCGTTATGAACCTATCAGCGCCTCCTGCGATCATCTGGTGCGATGCCAATGACGCTGAGCATTTGGACACAGGCGAATTTTCAACACCTCCCGACTATTGGGAAAACTATGCCAGCTTTTTTTCCTATCTGCTGGAACGAGAAGCGTCCGAAGATTATTAAATCTTTGGATAGGATCAACCGGGAGAAGAAATGTCTATTTTAGCTATCGTTATTGACGAACCCACCCTCAGGCCCGCCACGCTCATTAAGCTTCATAAATTCTTGACGCTACCATTACAGAATGGTTAAGAGTCTTTGCACTGCTGGCAATCCTATCCTGGAAATCGAGCTCTTTGACGGTGATCTTCAGGACACTTCAACATTCGTACGCGGTGTATTAAAAATAATTTCCGATGAGAAAATCTCGGTGAAATTCTATGAGATACCGTACGGGGAAAGGTATGCAGGCAACAAAAATCTGCAGAAACGTGAGGTGACGGCAGACCTGGTCAATAGTATTCTAGACGCGGCAGGTGAAGAATTTGAGCGCCAGCAAGACGGCCAAGCTTAACCTAAGGATAAGACAATGATAGACTTTACGCTGTTTAGCGTGCCCATGTTGTACAGCAGAAACAAGAACACCCAATACAAAGAATATGTAATTCAGATGTCCACTGCGCTTTTAAAGTTCTTGCATGACGAGGGGATAATAAGCACGCTTCCTTTCACCGAGAATGGTGACCTTAAAATGGATTTTTTAATTCGCAAATCCGACGTGACTGAAGAAGGCGTCGAGCTATTTAAAACCGCCATACCCAAATGGTGGCAAAAAATAGACCGTGGGCTTGATCGCTCAGATGTTAGTTATCTCAAGCGGGAGCTTGATAAAATGAGAGCCTCCAAGAAACACTAAACCAGGCACCTAAAAAAAATTTACAAAGATCATAAAGCTAAAACCCAGAGATACCAGCGGAGTGTTTATGTCTTCAGACCAACATTTTGTTAACGCTGTATACGATGAACTTTTTAAAGATAATTTCAACCGGTACCAAGCATCGTTGAACAGCCCCCCGGATAACGGCACAGATCCCTTCGCAAGGGCAAGAAATGCTCTGGCTTCACTGGATGACGCTCAAAGGTCTGACGTTATAAACTTTTTGAAAGTCGTGATATCCGATAGCGCCTGCGTAATTTTAGGAACGTTGGACGGCGTACACTTCCCCGGCTACCTGGACGGAGAGTTTCTACTTTCTTGCGACGGCGAAGAAGTTCAGGGTGATCTGATGGATACTTTCATTGGAAAAGCACAAGACAATGGCGTTTATGAATAACATCCCGGTCCAGTGACTCGCCAGGAATACTGAATACGATCCCGAAAACTCGTCACTCGGGCTTTCAGTCTGGCGATCCCTCTGCGATGATTAGCGCTAATTACAACCTGGAAGTAGGCAAGCATAATGATCACTCTTGTTTTTTTCGCAGTCACCCTGGCTGGGTTAGCTTACCCGGCTATCGTAATGTTCCGGGTCGTCAATGCCGATGCCAAAGGCGGCCTCTCAAAGGTACTCACTGCGGGTACTTTATTCAAGATGTCGCTGTCATTCATGGTCTTGTGTCTGGCGTCGGGAGCTATTTTTCTGGGCGGCAGTGCCAGCGGCATCAGCGGGAGTGGAGGCAACGCGGAGAACCAACAGTTTATTGATACAGCCTCACACATCAGTGAGTTCTGTTTGTATACAAGTTTGGCACTTGCTGTAATAGCACTGATTAGTTATGCCCTTAAGAAGAATGCCCTATAGGTGCGTCAGTTGGAGTGGTGACGGCAATTCACGTAACACAAGCTGCACCCTCCGTTACTAAAATAATAAAATTGCCTGCAAGCGTTTCAACGTTTGAAACGGATACGCGCGCCAATATCTTACCGCCGATACCGCAAGATTCCCAATGATGGGTAATTGTCAATTGGCAGTACGTCCTCAGCTGGCGGCTAGCGAACCGGGATACGGGTCGATATAGTCGTTTAATAACGCGATTCATCTAGCATGAGTACGGATTAGCGCGTGGCGCGGCCGAACAAAAAAATGAGGAAGTCACCATGAGAAAAAAACTGGCCTGTATTTCAATGGTTCTGATCTCTGCATTTCTCCCGGCAGCGGCCCAGGCCGAGACGAATGACAAGTGGGTTGCAGCGTGGCTGGGTGCCGTTCAAGGGCCCTATCCGGCAGGCAATCCCTCTGCGCAACCGGACTTGAGTCTCGCCTTTCCCGTACCTGAGCAAGGTGCGCAGGATCAGACATTCCGCTTGATGGTGCGACCGGACATCTGGGGGACACACGTGCGGATACGTCTGTCCAACGTGCTGGGCACCCGCCCCGTCACGTTTGATGGCATTTATGCCGGGTTACAGCAAGGCAGTTCAGCCGTCCTGAAAGGCACTAATCAGCCGGTTTCTTTCGGCGGAAAATCAAGCGTTGATATTCCCGCTGGATCGTCAGCCTGGAGTGATCCCATAGCGCTGCCATTTGTGAAGCCTGATGACGTCCCGTTACTCAACGGGCGTCGTCTGGCAGTGAGTTTTCATATCAAGGGTCAGAGCGGGCCGATGACATGGCACGCCAAAGCGCTGAATACCTCTTATGTAAGCCAGCCTGGAGCAGGCTCTGTCGGCCAATCCGAGAGCGAGGCAGCTTTCCCGTTCAGTACAACCTCCACTTATTTCCTGGACGCGGTAGACATGATGGCGCCTGCCGATACTCAGGTTGTGGTTGCCTTTGGAGATTCCATCACTGACGGCACAGGTACGACGCTGAACGGCGATGATCGGTGGTCAGATGTGCTGTCGAGAAAACTTCATGCTGTTCATGGGAACAAGGTATCGGTTGTCAATGCGGGTATTGGCGGCAATCAGGTCACTGGCCCAGCCAGCTACTCGCCTCAGACGCCATTCTCTGGCGGCCCCTCTGCACAAATGCGCGTCGAAAGAGACGTGATAGGTGTATCCGGTGTTACCAGCGTCATATGGATGGAGGGCATCAATGACTTCAGCAAAAATGGCAATGCTTCAGCCGAAGCTGTGAAGGCCGGAATGAAGGATGTTGTTGGCCGAATCAAGTCGCAGCTTCCAGGTGTCAGAGTCATTGGAGGCACCCTCACTACGGCCCTTGGCAGCACCAGCGCGGCACATGGTCACGCTGAGCAGAATGCCAAGCGAGAAGAGTTAAATGAGTTCATCCGTACGTCGGGCCTCTTTGATGGTGTAGCGGATTTCGATGCAGCGACGCTCGACCCATCGACGGGCGGCATGAAAAAGGACTATGTAGCGGACAGCACAGTAGGTGGGCCCGGGGACAAATTGCATCCCAATAGAGCCGGGTATCAAGCAATGGCTGAAAAAATAGATATTTCGCGGTTATTCAAGCCTGAGGCGAATTGAGTCTTCAACCTTCGGAGACACGCCCCCATACATGCAAACTACTGGATTGAAATGCATTTTCTGCAGGAGCTGCCGAAGGCTGCGATGCATTTCTCCTGATACACCGCGATCGCAGCCTTCGGCAGCTCCTACAGGCCCAATGCTTGCCGCGAGACAGCGTGGTTGGCTTCAGCGGTGATCGAACTCGATAAGAACCTTGCCGATGTGCTTTGCAGCCGCAAAATAGGCATACGCCTCAGGCGCTTCATCGAACTTGAACGTCTTGGCGACGACGGTTTCAATGCCGTTCACTTCTATGGCGCGCAGAAGCTCTTCAAACATTTTCCGGTTGCCGTTGGCGATGCCCCGAATGGTTACATTTTTCAGAATGAGCGATACATAGTCAGGTATTGGCGACTTCTGTCCAGGGCTTACACCGATCACGGCAATACGCCCATTCACCGCCGCTGCCGCGATGGATTGGCCCAACGTGTCCTGCCCGCCCGTCTCGATGATAACGTCGGCACCTGCGTTATCGGTAAGCAGCATCAACTGTGCGGCCCAATCGGTATGGGTGCGGTAATTGACGGTGATGTCCGCTCCGAGTTGGCGAACAAATTCCAGCTTCTCATCGCTTGAGGAGGTCATCGCCACGCGCGCGCCCAAGACCTTGGCGATTTTCAAAGCTGCCAACGACACGCCCCCGGTGCCCAGGCAAAGAACCAGTTCGCCCGGCTTGACCTTGAATACCTCGACCAATGCATTCCATGCAGTAAGCCCGGCGGACGCGAGTGCGGCGACGTCTTTATCGGTCAACGCTTCCGGGACACGGATCAACGCTGCGGCCGGAAGTACAACCCGTTCAGCAAGCCAGCCGTCGTGGCTTACACCGACATCATGACTGAAGACGTCAGCGCGAAACGCTCCGTCCAGCCAGTTGGGAAAATGACCGCAGATGACTCGGTCACCTTGTTTGAATCCTTCAACTCCTTCGCCGACGGCAATGACTTCTCCCACGCCCTCGGACACCGGAATACGTTCGGGCGCCTGCATGGGACCATAGACCCCCCGGAGAATCTGGACGTCTCGACTGATGAGGCTCACAAGGCGGGGAGCGATAACCACCTCACCTGCCCCGGCAGACAATTCCGGGCGGGTAGTCGCGGTCAGCGAGTCCAAGCCATTCTGAGCACCAATCTGGAAAGCTTTCATCAAGTAATTCCCTGTGTAGTGAATAAGAACTTCGAGTCAATCAAACCGATGAGTTGGGGACGGTTTGCAGCGTCGAGGCGATAAGGTCGCGTAGCCACATATGGCCGGGATCTCGATGCAGTCGTTCGGGCCATAACATGAGCATTTCGAAACCCGGAATGGCGAGTGGAGGCGCCTGGACGTGAAGTGCTGGCTCATCTCGCACCAACCTTTCTGGCACCACCGCAACGAGATCGCTGTGCGCCAATGCGCAGACAAGCGAATTGAAATTCGAGACTGATAAAACAACTCGCCGCTCCAGACCTTCAGCGGCCAGTGCCTGGTCAGTACTTCCAACGAACCCGGCGCCATTCGGCGACATAACGGCATGTTCAAGTTCGCAGAACGCTTTGAGCGATAGCTGGGTTGTCAAAGCGGGATGACCGCGCCGACCTGCCAGCACATAGCGTTCGTGAAACAACGAACGCTGGCGCATTTTCGGCGGCGCGTCATCCCGAGTGTGCAGCGCCAGATCGAGTTGGCCGTTTTCAAGATCATGGGCAAGGCTGACGGGGTTTTTATTCAAGAGTGCCAGGCGAGTATTCGGGGCCAGTCGCCTGAGCATTGCCAGCGATGGCCAGACTAACGCAGTCGCGGCGTAATCACTGGCAGCCACCCTCCACGTCTGACTGGACAGTGCGGGCTCAAATGTACCCCCAGGGCTCAATGCGCCCTCCAGCGCTACCAGCGCTTCACGCAGTGGCCCGCGCAATTCACGGGCACGCTCGGTGGGCGACATCCCACGGGGGCCGGGTAGCAGCAATGGGTCGTTCAGGATTTCCCGCAGCCGCCCCAGTTGCAGGCTGACCGTCGGTTGAGCAAGGTTGAGCAATCGCGCCGCCCGAGTCACGTTTTGCTCAGACAACAGCGCATCCAGCGTGACCAATAAATTAAGATCCAGACGACGCAAGGTATTGTGCATGTAAATACCAGATGTTTCGGAAATTCATTTCTATCATACCGGGTTCGTCGATACGGTTGGGACTGCATTCACCTGGAGTCCCTCATGAAGTTACTGCTGATCTACGCCCACCCTGAACCTCGTTCCCTCAATGGCTCGCTCAGGGATTTCGCGATCGCTCATCTGAAAACTGCGGGTCACGAGGTCAAGGTCTCGGATCTGTACGCTATGCGCTGGAAAGCGCCCATTGATATGGACGACGCTCCTGGCTATGACGACGAGAAACCTTTCAACCCGGCCATAGAATCGCAACGTGTATTTGCCGCTGGCACCCAACCGACAGACATCGAAGAGGAGCAGGCCAAACTGCTATGGGCGGACGCCGTGATCTTTCAATTCCCACTGTGGTGGTTCTCGATGCCTGCGATCCTCAAAGGCTGGGTCGAACGCGTCTACGCCTACGGATTTGCCTACGGTGTCGGTGAACACAGCGAAAGCCACTGGGGCGATCGCTACGGCGAAGGCAGCATGGCCGGAAAGCGGGCGATGTTGGTGGTTACCATGGGCGGGTGGGAATCCCATTACAGTGGTCGAGGGGTGAACGGTGCGCTGGATGACCTGCTATTCCCTATCCAGCATGGGGTGCTTTTCTATCCTGGGTTCACTGTCATGCCGCCCTTCCCGATTTATAAAACCAGCAAAATGGACGCCGCTCGGTTCGAAGAGCTATGCACCGCATATGCTGCTCGGCTGGATAACCTGTTCGTTGATCAGCCGTTGCCATTTCGTCGCCAGAATACCGGGGACTATGAAATTCCGGCGTTGACACTCAAGCCGCATCTTGCACCCGGCCGTCACGATTTAGGCATCCATATTGATGAGGGCATGCCACCTGAAGGCTAGAAGTTTGCAGTTGGATAGAGACCTTGCTGCCACATGGGTGGCAGCCGGTTTAATCATGCAAAGAGTGGTGCCCGCCCGCTTACATTTGAGCGCCAAAGGCTATTGCCTCCCAACGGTCAACGAAAATGACGATCAGGACTCAACTGGTTATTGGACGGTTTGATGTGCGGCACAACCATCCGCATCAAGTGCTGACGCCTCGGCGCCCTGACAGGCGACGCGCTCAACGGGTGTCCATGCTCGCAAAAGCGTTGTCACCTCCTCCGCACGCACAGGAGGACTGAGGAGATAGCCCTGCACGAAGGGACATTCCATTTCCTTCAAACGCTGAAGCTGGGCAAGGGTTTCAACGCCCTCGGCGGTAATACCAAGACCTAAAGTCCTGCCAAGGGACAGAATGCTTCTGACAATCGCATCGCTTCGATCGTAGGACATCATTCTGGACACAAACGAACGGTCTATTTTGATAGCGTCGATGGGATATCGATCGATATAACCAAGAGAGCTGTAGCCCGTTCCGAAATCATCAAGAGCTACTCTTATGCCAAGTTCCCGAACACTTTCCAATACCTTTGCCGTTTCATCAGGCTCGTGGAGAAAAACCGACTCCGTGATTTCTATCTGTAGTTCATGAGGGGCAATGCCCGTTTGCAAAAGTATTCTTGCTACCTGGGCTACATAACCAGGACGATTGAGCTCATTCCCCGACACGTTGACGTTTAGATGCAACCCCAGTGCGGAGAACTCGCCTTTCCAGCGCTGCAGTTCAGTACACGCCTGAAGCATGACCCAACCTCCGAGCTCATGGATGACGCCGTTATCTTCGGCGACCGAAATGAAGACGTCGGGCGGCACATGCCCCAGTTCTGGATGAAGCCATCTGACAAGCGCTTCGACACCACTGATCTCGCCTGTCGCCACGTTGTAAATGGGCTGATAAACCACTGACAACTCATCGCGTGCAATGGCTTGTTTGAGCGCGTTTTGCATGAGCAGAGCATCTACAGCGGCTTTACGCATAGAGGCGTCAAAAATTGCCCAGCGCCCCCTACCCTGTTTTTTTGCGGCATACATGGCAACGTCTGCATCGCGAAGAAGGTCTTCCGGTGATGCATGACTGAGGTCAGCTGACACGATCCCCAGGCTGCATGAGGTGAATATGTCCTGCCCATCGATGACAACGGGCATACGCAATCGGGTAACAATCCTTTGTGCAAGTTCGATCGCCAGATCCAATTGACCCTCACCCTCAAGGAGGATGGCGAATTCGTCGCCCCCCACTCGCGCGAAGACATCCTCTTCTCTGATACACATCTCCAGACGCCTGGCGACGACGGTCAGCAGCAGGTCGCCGGCCCTGTGCCCGAGGCTATCGTTAACGTATTTGAAGCGGTCCAGATCGAGGAATAACACCGTAGCAGCAGGAGCCTGGCTGCTGCCATCCTTGGTGAAGATGCTCAGCAAACGTGACATGAGATAGGCCCGGTTGTACAAAGACGTCAGGTCGTCATGAAACGCCGCATAGGACAACTCTTCTTCTATGCGCTCTCGTTCAAGCAAACGTGTTTCCAGTGCAACCTTCTCCTCCCTGTCGGCATTGCCCTGCCGAATCAACGAGTCGGCCTCCTTTCGCTCGGTGATGTCCCTCTGCACGGATACCCAATGGGTGAACCAGCCACGTTCGTTGGCAACCGGGACAATACTCAATTGAACCCAGAACCGGCTGCCATCACTACGTGTGTTGATGAGCTCAACCTCTATGGGTTGCCATTTGGAAAGCGCCTCACGTATCAGGTCTAACGTCTCGCGGCTGGTCTCTTCACATTGAAGAATCCGAGGCGTTTTACCTATCACTTCGGAGGCGTTGAATCCTGTAGTGCTCAAAAAAGCCGGGTTGCAGTAGACGATTCTGGGGCCGGGTTCACCAATTGGTTCAGCCTCCGTGATGAGAATCGCATCCTTGGCGTTGACCACCACGGACTCCAGCAAACGCAGGCGCTCAATGGAAGGGCTATTACTGCGCAAAGCCGTTTCGGCGCTCAGTTTAAAAAACTCACTGATGATCGCGGCATGGGTCTGGAGTGCGTATGTCTGTGCAGCACTTAACCGTTGAAGCGGGTCAGCACTGGTGACAAATATCACCCCTACCAGATTTGCCTGCTTGTCACGGACAGCTACACCGACGAAAAAAACCTGGCCGGCGTGCCTGATCCGGTGAAACCACATGGGCAACGTCTGACCCAAAACCTCGTTCAAAATCACAAGGTCACCGCTTGTGAACGCCGCCACCAGCCAATCGTCAATTGATGACTCAAACGACCCGGGTTGCTCCGCGCCATAACGCGCGACCTGCTCCCAATGATCAAGATCACGCCGCACCAACAGCCCATTGGTGCAGTCTGCCGAGCGTGCTGCCGCCTGCAGTAACATGTCCAGAGCATTTTTATGCTCATTGTTTAAGACTTTAGCCATGGTTACTGCCTGATGAGAAATATAGGCCAGCAATAGCCGGGCCATCTGAAGACGTACTATCACTTAGCCATAGCCCAGTCTACTTGTAAACATGACTCATGTACTTAATGGGAGACCGGAAATTAAACCACTCAAAAAGATAGAGTTCTATTGAATATTATCTAAATGAATATCTATTGAGTCAGCAACGGCGGAGATGAGGTGATTAGACGCACTAATATCCACGCCCATTGAGGGTCGCCAATATTTCATATAAACGGAACTGGCCAGGTACACATGGGTAAATAATGCCTTCAATATCGGACTTTCATATTAGTGCGCGAAATATCAATATCACCAGATCAGTCAGATAAGGGATAAGCCCGCAAGACTTCAATTCCAGGCCAACGGCGGTACCCTCTCGCGTTTATTCCGACCTCGAATACGGCGCTGGTTGGGTTCACCAGGTCTCTAGCCCAAGGCTCTCTGCATCGAACGATTCGTGCCGTATTCAGGTCTGGTTGTCATTGGGAGCTTGAATGGATGGCAGGTAGATCATGGTGCTGAAAATAACTGGTGTCGTCATGGCGGTAGTCGCTGTCGCCATTTTATACATGGGCGGCGCTCTGGTTGCGGCTGGAGGGAGTCCTGCCTATGCCCTGATCGGGCTTGGTGTGCTGATCACGGCAGTGTTGTTATTTCTCAGGAAAAAGTCGGCACTCACGCTCTATGCGCTACTCATGTGGGCGATTCTGATCTGGATCATCTATGAAGCGGGCTTCGACAAATGGCAGTGGATTCCACGTGGTGATCTGTTCGCGTTGTTGGGGTTCTGGCTTGCGTTGCCATGGGTCGTGCGCCGTTTGTACTTAGCGCAGACACCGGCAGAGTCAAGAAGCTTTCACCCGTTCCTTGGCGGCACGGTGGCGGTGATGATCGTGATCGTTGTCGGCATCATGTTCTACGACCCATACCCTGTTCAGGGCGAGATCACAAATCCGGTTTCTGCAAAAGGGGCCAGTGGCGCTGCAGAGGACTGGGTTGCCTACGGGGGCACCAACGACGGTCAGCGGTTCTCCACACTTGATCAAATCGATGCGGGGAATGTCAAGGAACTCACGGTCGCCTGGGAGTACCACACCGGCGACCTGCGTGATCCGGAGAAGGACGCCAGCGAATACACCTTTGAAGCCACTCCGTTAAAGGTAAACAATCGGGTTTATGTCTGCACTGCACACAACGAAGTCCACGCGTTAAACCCCGAGACGGGAAAACCGGAGTGGAAGTACGAGCCTCAGAAAGACCGTTCATACCTGCAGCAGCATCAGACATGCCGAGGGGTCAGCTATTACTCTGCTGCGTCTTCCAGCAATCTCAGCGGCGACGCTTCGGCGCTCTGTGACAAGCGCATCATTACCGCGACAGCGGACGCGAGGCTGGTGGCACTGGATGCCGATACGGGTAACGCCTGTAGCGACTTCGGTAATAACGGTGTGGTCAACCTGAGCGACAACATGGGCGAGATCCGCCCTCATGCGCTCATGCAAACCGCCGCTCCGCTGATAGCCGGTGACCTGATCATCGTCGGTGGCTCGGTGATGGACAACGGCTACAACGCCGGTAATCCGTCCGGAGTGATCAGGGCGTATGACGTTCTCAGCGGCAAACTGGTCTGGAATTTCGATCCTGCTACGCCTCAATCCACCCAGCCCATTGCGGCTGGCCAGAACTATCCACAAGACACGCCCGTGGCCTGGGGCACTTTGAGTGCCGACCTGCAGAACGGCCTGGTTTACGTCCCCTTTGGTAACGCCTCCCCCGATGAACTCGGCATTCAACGCGACCCGGCCAGCAATACCGAAAAATTTCGCGACACCCTGGTTGCTCTGGACCTGAAAACTGGCGCGTTCAAATGGAAATTCCAGACCTCTCATAACGATTTGTGGGATCGCGATAACCCTTCGCAACCTTCACTCATCGAACTCGGCAAGGACGGCAATAAGCAGCCCGCTGTGGTGCTGCCGACGAAGGTAGGTAATATTTTCGTGCTTAACCGATTGACTGGTGAGCCGATCATTCCTGTCGACCAGGCCAAGGCGTCGGCTGAAGGCGGTGTTGCCGGTGAGCGTTTCGCGACCCATCAGCCGGTCTCCAGGCTCAACTTCATTCCTGAGCCTTTGAACGAAAAATCCATGTGGGGACTGACACCGTTTGATCAGATGTCCTGTCGTACCAACTTCAAAAAGCTTCGGTACGATGGCAACCCATGGACGCCGAGCACCGAATCCGGGACGCTGGTGTTTCCGGGAAACATCGGCGCCTTTAACTGGGGCTCGGTGGCCATTGACCCGGAACGGCAAATCCTGATTGGCGCGCCCGTGCGCCTGGCTTACAAGTACACCCTGATCAAACGGACGCCGGAGACCGAAGAAAAACGGCTGTTTACCGCAGAAGGTAAGCCCTACTGGAATGAAAATTTCAAAGGCGACTATGCGATCAGGATTCAGCAGTTTGCCTCTGATCTGGGTATCCCCTGCATCGCTCCACCTTGGGGCCGCATGGTTGGAGTTGATCTAAATACCGGTAAAACGGAGTGGATGCGCCGCATCGGTACCACCAAAAACCTGAAGACCAGTTTCCTGCCAGGAGGCTTTCCGATTGGTTTCCCCATGGGCATGGTGGCGCACGGCGGGCCATTGATCACAGCCGGAGGATTGGTGTTCCACGGCGCAACCGCAGATGGCTTCATGCGCGCCTACGACATCAATACCGGAGATATTCTCTGGCAGACCGAATTGCCAGCGGGCGGCCAGGCGACTCCGTCGACCTATATGGGAAGTGATGGCAAACAGTATGTGATCATTGCTGCTGGCGGTCACGGCTCCCTCGGTACGACAATGGGCGACAGCGTGATTGCTTTCAAGTTGAACTGATTAACAGGCGTTGAGCAGCGCCTGCAAGATTGCTACCTGTGGACATCGTGTAGAACTCTGTCTTGAGGATTTTGGCAGAACATCACATGTCCATGGGGAGCAATATATTCTTGCGTGAGATACTTCTTTTTGCACGTTGCAGTGCTATTGCCGATGCATAACGATTGTTTTTATTGACAGGTGTTTACTGTGACGCTAGTGAAGGTGGTTTTTATTAACTGCCAAACTATGCTTTACAAGATTCAGGTATTTCTCATCTTCTTCTGAAAAAATCTCCTCACCTTCCAGCATATAAGCTTTGCATAAATAGTCGACACCTTCATGTTTGCCCTGTTCATGAAGTGACTGCCCTAAACGCATCATGATGAAAGGGTTGAATGCACCTTCGGGCCCATTCATGGCGTCATGGAGCGCCTCAATGGCATGCACATAGTCCTTCATGCCAAACAGCGCGTCAGCGATGCCAGCTTTTAGCCACGTGTAGGCTTCCCAAGTGTTGCAAGGAGCGGGCAATAAACTGAGTGCTTCTTCGAAAATATTCAAGGCACTTGGGTATTCACCATCGTCCATAAACGAGTTTCCCAACTCACTCATTTCAGAAATTTTCTCGTACAGTTCGTCATCGAGTTCCAGCATGATTTACACCTCTATATTGTCAAGATAGAAGTTCAGGTGCTTATTATCGTAGCCCTGAAAAGCTCTTTTCTTACCCAGCTTGTAAGCCTTGTCAAAATATTCAATGGCAAGCTCTTTTTCGCCAAGCTTATGGCATATGATTGCAAAATCGATAAAACTGCTGGTTTCTCGTGGTGGTTTTGTCTCCATTGCAATAACGGCCCATTGCCTGGCTTCCGTATAGTTTCCCAAATCGACAAACACGTGAGAAATACAACTGGAAATCCAGTTGGCAAGATCCCATTTCGTGGGCGGAGCAGGCAGTAACCCCCACGCCTCGTTATACTTTTCAAGTGCCTTGGCGTGATTGTTCTGAATTTCCAATCTATTACCAGACTCTACCAAGTCTACAATTTTTTGGGAAAGCTCACTATTTGAAATGTCCAGGTCTTCCATAAAGTCCTCAGTCACTAAGCTCCAGTATGTTGCCTTGACAATACACGATCTAAACTCGCCTCGGTCTCCAAAACCTCGACGAGTTTGATACATCACCAAGCCAACTGGGCATCTACCGGCGTAACACCTACCAATTCAATAGCGCCATCGGTGGCATGCTCAACCGATGAAGTGGTATTCGCGACGACCAAGTTATCTGCGGTGAAGGTCTTGGTAAAGGTGCCTTGCAAGCCAATCTCAAAACGCTGGCCGTCAGTATTCAGGTCATAATCCTTTAGGTAAGTGCGGTGAAGGTCTTTGTCATACACCAGCTTCAACGTACCGTCAGTGCCATCGCCCAGGCCTGTATAACCGAGAGCCGATACATCAATCTTGTCATGGGCCACGTCAAACCCCGTAATCAGGTCAGCGGCGCCATGAACGCTGTCACTGCTATCCAGATAACGGAAAACGTCAACCCCTGCACCACCTGCAAGTGCATCGCCTGCCCCGCCGCCAATCAGGACACCGCCGTCGTTCGGGGTGTGCAGCGAATCCCAACTTTGTTTCCCGGTCAGCGTTTGCCCGGCGTTGTCGTGGTTGTTATCACCCGCGAAAATAAATCCATCGGCATCCTGATACGCAGTGCTGCCGTGCCTGTCAGCCTGGTCTATGTACACTTTGAAGCGGTTGCCTTGCGCATCGGTTTCAAAAGACTGGGCCACAATATGCCCTGCGGTTTTGTCATAGGCATAACTGAGCGTGCCATTGTAACCATCACCCAAGCCGGTGAAGCCGAGCGCGGACACATCCAGTACATCCCCGCGAAACAGGTTGAATCCGCTGATCAAGTCGACACTGGAAACTCCGGAAGCATCGTTGACGTAACTATCGCTGACTTGGTGGTAAAGGAAGGTCTCCGTATTGATGTTGCCGATCATGTGATCGGCACCTGCACCACCATCCAGTACGTTGTCGATCTTTCCGCCATGCAGGGTGTCGTCTCCGTCTCCACCATTGAGCACGTAGTGCTTGGTGCTCGAACTGTAGTCGAGGACATCGTTGCCGACGGTGCCATCGTGACGCAGTACAAAATTTGAGGTACTCAGTTTGCCTGAATAATCGCCAGCCAGCCGAAGCTCAAAGAAATCGCCGACGGCATCCTTGTCCAGCGAACGCAGGTAGGTGATATCCGCAGATGCGTCATAACTCACGGCCAAATCCCCATTGTGGCCGTTACCGACCCGCTCCAGGCCAAGGGCGGTTAGATCCAGCACGTCATACTGACTAAAGCCGGTAATCAGATCGGAGTGGGAGCCTTGGGCGTTGGCGTAACTGTCGGTGAGCGATGTGAACACGAATTCCACACCACTTCCGTAGGTTGCGCCGCCAACCAGAGTATCTACCCCTGCCCCGCCTACCAATTTATCGTCATCGCCGTGGCCATCCAGGGTGTCATTCCCGGCACCGCCGAACAGGTAGTCTTTCACATAGGTACCGCTCACTACATCGTCGCCAGCCGTACCGGTATAGGTGTTGAAAGATGGCCTATCGTGAAAGGCAGCTTGCTCGTCCAATACGGTTGGCAGGGCAGATTTAAAAACCGTCGACATAATAGTTCGCCTGAACAGGAAGGAAATTCACCATGGATAGACTTCTCAGCCGTTCCTGAATTCAAGGGCTCGCATCAATGTGCGCGATTTTATCGAGGCGCCGTGCAGATCAGGGGTGTGAGCCGAATTCCCGACAGTTGGAATCACCCCGAGCACACTGGGTTCCAGTCCTAGGTATGAAGTAACGCCCGTCACGGCCCCGCGCCTGACTCAGGCAGCGGCGGTGGCAGCTTGCGGGTTTTGCCACACACCGACCAATGCACCGTTGCTCAGGGACAGATCGTCAAAGCGAACGGTTCGAATACGGCGCAGGGCAGCAGCGGATGCGGATTAACGACGTGTAGGAGAGATAGTGAAAGCGGGTCGATAGGCACTGGAAAAGCGATGAACTGCGGACGTTTTGGCAGCCTTGCGCCACCAAACCCCAAAACGAAAAAGCCCTGAATAAACAAGGCTTTTGTCACAGAATTCACCCAATAAAAGATGGGTATTCAGACGGCTAAGCAGCGACCAAGCGATCAACATCTGGCTGAGAACGATGTTCAGCCTGCCAAAGGTCATAATTCATTTGAAGCCCAAGCCAAAAACGAGCAGTAGAAAGGCCCGCTCGCTCAAGTCGGACAGCCAAATCAGGACTAATGGGAGACCGCCCATTGATGACTCGCGAAAGCATTTCCCTTGAAAAATGCAGACGCCGAGCCATTTCGGCAATCTTGATATTAAGGTCTGGCAACATGTCGTGGAGCATTTCACCAGGATGGGGTGGATTGTGCATGGCCATCGGCGGCCCTCCTTTTCAGTGGTAATCAAGGTAATCGACCAGTTCGACGTCCGTTTCGATGAATCTAAAAATTATCCGCCAATTACCGCTTATGGTCATCGACCAAAACCCTGCCAATTGGCCTTTGAGTGAGTGCAGACGGTAGCCTGGCAAACCCAATTCAATGGGGGCGCTTGCCTCGTCCAAGGCTGCGAGTACAAAGCGCAGACGCTTTTCATGATCGGCTCGAATCCCTTTCGTCGTACCTGTTTCGTAAAAAGCCTTAAGGCCCTTGTGTTGAAAACTTTTGATCATCGCCCAAGCCTTGAGTGTGAAACGATTATTCACGGTTTGCAAGCATTGAGATGTTCGGATAACGACTGCCTGGCTCGTATGCTTACTAAGAGGGATTACGAAGACCAAGCCATGCAGCTGCCATTCGAGAGCTGTTCTTGAAGCAACAACCATCACCTCTGCATGCGCAAAAGGTAGTCCCTATCGGACTCGGACAAATCTCTGAGTAGTGCCAGAAAATTCTGCTCTATAGGGGTTAAATCGGAACTCTCGTCTACAGTGCGATCAAGATCGTCCTTGATATCGTTTTCTGGCCGCAGGTGTGCAGCTCCGATGAGTAAAACCCAGTGGAGGTCACATGCGGTTGAGGGGGCAGGAGCGTAAAAGCCGAGGACGCCTCGGGGAAATCGAATCGAGTTATTTCTTAAGCCAAGCAGCCTTGGCCATAGCGCCGATGATGAGGTGGATGGCCTGCTAGTCAGCGTCGGAAATGAGCCCTGTACGACGCTGTCAGAAATTTCCAGTCTAGGGACATCCGCCCCAGGATGCGTATGAAATTGATGATCTGGGGGACGCCAGTCGGCTCGTGGGGCACAGCGATAAGCGGATTACTGAGACTTTCTATCGTCGCTTAAGGGAGATTGTGAAACAGACCCGATTAAGCCTTTTTTCGCTTTATTTTAGGAAACGATCCAAAAGATGCGAAAACGATCGTGATTTCCCAAACGGGATTCTCAACCCCACAAACGAAAAAGCCCTGAAATTCAGGGCTTTGACGTATCTAAGATGGCGGAAGCATAGAGATTCGAACTCTAGGACCTGTTACAGTCGGCAGTTTTCAAGACTGCTGCCTTAAACCACTCGGCCATACTTCCGTTTGCATTGCGGGCGCCATAATACCGGAATGAAACACGCTGTCAAACTCTCTGGGTGGCTGATTTCAAGTCGTCTGTTATGATCTTTGCAACTCAACATTTCAACCACTAGGAGTTTCGCCATGCGCGAACAGGATTACGCAGTTAATAACGGCGTGCAGGCCGATCAGCTAGAGGTTAGCCGCGTCCTGCGCAACACATACGGCCTTCTGGCTCTGACCCTTGCTTTCAGCGGTGTCATGGCTTTTGTCGCGCAGCAGATGCGCGTTGGCTACCCAAACATTTTCGTTGTGCTGATCGGTTTCTATGGTCTGTTCTTCCTCACCAATAAACTGCGCGATTCGGCGTGGGGTCTGGTGTCGGCATTCGCGTTGACCGGTTTCATGGGTTTCCTGCTGGGCCCGATCCTCAACCGTTACCTGGGTATGCAGGGCGGCGCTGAAGTTGTTAGCTCGGCATTCGCCATGACGGCCCTGGTGTTCGGTGGTCTGTCGGCTTACGTGCTGATCACCCGCAAGGACATGAGCTTCCTGGGTGGCTTCATCACCGCTGGTTTCTTCGTCCTGCTGGCGGCGGTGCTGGCGAGCATGTTCTTCCAGATCAGCGGCCTGCAGTTGGCGATCAGCGCTGGCTTCGTGCTGTTCTCGTCGGTCTGCATTCTGTTCCAGACCAGCGCGATCATTCATGGTGGCGAGCGTAACTACATCATGGCGACCATCAGCCTGTATGTTTCGATCTACAACCTGTTTGTCAGCCTGTTGCAGATCTTCGGCATCATGAGCCGTGACGACTGATTCAGCTGTCCCGCTTCATCATAAAGCCCGCTTAGCGGGCTTTTTGCTGTCTAGTGCTCGTGAATTCTTTATCATTGGCCAAGTTTTCTGCTCAGAGCCCGTCATGAAGTTCGCGATCAATCTGTTCAGCGCAGCCCATGCGCCCTCCTCGCGCCGCGCCCTGCTATTTGCACAGGCGGCGCTGGCAGGGGGGCATGAGATTGTGCGGCTGTTCTTCTATCAGGATGGCGTCCACAGCGCGTCGGCCAATGTCGTGACGCCTCAGGACGAACACGACCTGCCCTCACAATGGCAAGACTTCATCAGCCGGCATCAATTGGACGGCGTGGTGTGCATCGCGGCCGCTTTGCGCCGTGGCGTACTCAATGATGAAGAAGCGCAGCGCTATCAGCGACCAGCGGCCAATCTGCTGACCCCGTGGGAATTATCCGGATTAGGTCAGTTACACGACGCCGCGCAGACGGCCGATCGCGTGATCTGTTTCGGAGGGCCTTGAAGTGGCTAAATCAATGTTGATCATCAGCCGCCAGGCGCCATGGTCCGGACCGGGCGCGCGCGAGGCGCTGGATATCGTATTGGCCGGTGGTGCGTATGATTTGCCCGTCGGCTTGCTGTTTCTGGACGATGGCGTCTTTCAGTTGTTGCCGGACCAGAATGCCAAGGCTTTGCAACAGAAGGACCTGACCGCCAACCTCAAGGCGCTGTCGATGTTTGGCGTCGAAGATATCTATGCCTGCGGCACCAGCCTTGCCGAGCGTGGCATCCTGCAGGAAGCGGTGGATGAGGAAATCATTCAATTGCCGCAATCTGCGGAAATCGCCGCACTCATTGACCGCTACGATCACGTGATCACAATCTGATGTCGACTCTGCATGTTTTATCTCATTCGCCCTTCACCGACACCCGCCTGACCAGTTGCCTGCGCCTGCTCGGCCCGGCTGACGGCGTGCTGCTGTGCGGCGAGGCCACTTACGCGCTGACGGACTCGACAGCGCCACTCCAGGCACTGCAAGCGCTGAGCGCCAACGAAGTGTTCGTGCTTGACGAGGATATTCAGGCGCGGCGCATGGCGGCGCCAGACTGGGTCAAAGTCGTTGACTATCCAGGCTTCGTCGAGCTCTCCATTCGCTTTGACAAGGTCAACACGTGGCTATGAACGAGCTGAACATGGCGGGGCAAATCATTGCTCTGGATAAGGACGGCTTCCTGCAAGACCTTGATGACTGGTCGATGGATGTTGCCAACGCGCTATCCGCCCGGGAAGGTATCGACCTGAGTCCCGAGCACATTGAAGTGTTGCTGTTGCTGAGGGACTTCTACAGCGAGTTCCAGCTTTCACCCGCGACCCGGCCGTTGATCAAATACACGGCCTTGAAGCTGGGTCCGGAAAAAGGCAACAGCATGCACCTCAACCGCCTGTTCAACGGCACTCCCGCCAAACTCGCCGCCAAGCTGGCGGGCCTGCCCAAGCCGACTAATTGCATATGACTGACTACGCCCCACTTGTCCTTGAAACACCCGTCGAGCATCCGTTCGCACAATTCGTCCGCATCCTGGGCAAAGGCAAACGCGGAGCGCGCAATCTGACCCGCGAAGAAGCCCGTGAAGCCATGGGCATGCTCCTTGATGAAAAGGTCGAAGAAAGCCAGCTAGGTGCTTTTCTGATGCTTTTACGCCACAAGGAAGAAAGCCCGGAGGAATTGGCAGGCTTCACTGAAGCATTACGCGAACGCTTGAACGCCCCGCCACTTCAGGTCGATATCGACTGGCCCACTTATGCGGGCAAGAAGCGCCATTTGCCCTGGTACCTGCTGGCGGTTAAATGCCTGGCCCAGAACGGGATACGTATCTTGATGCACGGCGGCGGTGCACACACAGCCGGGCGGCTGTACACCGAACAATTGCTGGATCTGCTAGGCATTCCATTGTGTCGTAACTGGCAAGCGGTGGATCAAGCGCTGCAACAGCACAACCTGGCGTTTTTCCCCCTAGGCGACTGGGCTCCACAATTACAACGCATGATCGATCTGCGTAACACCCTCGGATTGCGTTCGCCGATTCACTCTCTGGCTCGTATCCTCAATCCGCTCAACGCAAGGTGTGGCCTGCAAAGCATTTTTCACCCCGGCTACCAGGGCGTTCATCGTGACGCCAGCGGCTTGCTCGGCAACCACACCATCGTCATCAAGGGCGATGGCGGCGAGGTGGAAATCAATCCAGACACCATCAGCCATCTTTACGGCACTACAGACGGGCAACCATGGGATGAAGAATGGCCAGCCCTGTCGGATCGTCGCCATGTGAAACCGGCAACTCTGGACCCGCAGCAACTCGTCGCGTTGTGGAAAGGTGAAGTCGAAGACAGCTATCCGCAACTTGCACTGATTTCGACGATGGCTCTGGCCCTGCGCGGCTTGGGATTGCCCCGCGCAGAGGCATTTGCACAGGCTGAAGTTTTCTGGAAAAACCGTAACACATCAATTTAACCGATCATTACTCCCCACCCTTTGCGTTATTTGTTCGAACGAATCGGCCTAGACTCTTCTCCAACGCACATAAGCACACCATTTTGGAGTTAGATATGGGCCTCCTCGTTGAAGGACGCTGGCAAGACCAGTGGTACGAAAGCAGCAAAGATGGCGCGTTTCAGCGCGAGCAGGCGCAACGCCGTAACTGGATCACCGCAGACGGTCAGCCAGGACCGTCGGGTGAAGGCGGCTTCAAGGCCGAAGCCGGGCGCTATCATCTGTACGTATCGCTGGCCTGCCCCTGGGCTCACCGCACGCTGATTTATCGCAAGCTCAAAGGCCTCGAAAGTGTAATCGACGTGTCCGTGGTCAGTTGGCTGATGCGCGAGCACGGCTGGACCTTCGATACCGAGAAAGGCTCGACGGGCGATCCACTCGATAATCATGAATTCCTCTATCAGCGCTATCTGGCTGACACGGCAGACTACACCGGCCGCGTCACTGTGCCCCTGTTGTGGGACAAAAAGCTGCAGCGCATCGTCAGCAACGAATCAGCGGAAATCATCCGCATGTTCAACAGTGCGTTTGATGACCTGACCGGTAATCGTCTGGACCTCTATCCGGACGCCTTGCAGTCGCCGATCAATGCGTTGAACGACCGCATTTATCCGGCGGTAAATAACGGCGTGTATCGCGCGGGCTTCGCCACCTCTCAAGGAGCCTATGAAGAGGCTTTTGATGACGTGTTTGCCGAACTCGACGCACTGGAAAAGCTACTGGGCGAGAAGCGCTATCTGACGGGTGAATACCTGACTGAAGCGGACGTGCGCTTGTTTACCACCATCGTGCGCTTCGATCCGGTGTATCACGGGCACTTCAAGTGCAACCTGCGACGGATTTCGGACTATCCGAACCTGAGCAACTGGATGCTGGAGTTGTATCAGTGGCCGGGCATTACCGAAACGGTGGATTTCACGCACATCAAGCATCACTACTACGAGAGCCACGGCACTATTAATCCGACTGCTGTGGTGCCTAAAGGCCCGCTGCAGAATCTGGACAGAGCGCATGATCGCGAGCGACTGACAGGACGTGGTATCTGGAGCAAGACAGGCGCTTAACCTTGGCGCTGTCTTGCGCCACCCAGGGTCAAAACCACTGTAGGAGCGCACGAGCACCGCGAGGCCGCGATTGCGATCTGTCTGATACACCGCTATCGCGGCCTCGCAGTGCTCGTGCGCTCCTACAGGTCAGATGTTTGCCCCGAGACACCGACAGGCATTACTTCAGGTGGTCGACTGAATTAGACCGTAGCCTGAGCCCCTTCAAACCAGGCGAGTTTTTCACGCAGCTTGACCACTTCACCCACGATTACCAACGTCGGCGCATGGACTTCATGCTCCGCGACCATTCGTGGCAGATCGGCCAAAGTGCCTGTGAACACCCGCTGACTGGAGGTGGTGCCCTGCTGAATCAATGCTGCCGGGGTATCAGCGGATCGGCCGTGCTTGATCAGTTGCTCACAGATAATCGGCAGACCGATCAGCCCCATGTAAAACACCAGGGTCTGTGCGGGCGCTACCAGGTCACTCCACGGCAGATCACTGGTACCGTTTTTCAAGTGCCCGGTGATGAAGCGTACTGATTGCGCATGATCACGGTGAGTCAGCGGAATACCGGCATAGGCCGCGCAACCGCTGGCTGCCGTGATACCCGGTACCACCTGAAATGGAATGCCGTGAGCCGCCAGTTCTTCAATCTCTTCTCCGCCACGGCCGAAGATGAACGGATCACCGCCCTTCAACCGCAGAACACGCTTGCCCTGCTTGGCCAGATCAACCAGTTGCTTGTTGATCTCGTCTTGCGGGACGGCGTGATCAGCACGGCGCTTGCCTACATAGATCCGCTCGGCATCACGTCGGCACAGATCCAGAATCGCCGGCGCCACAAGGCGGTCATACAGCACCACATCGGCCTGCTGCATGAGGCGCAGCGCACGGAAGGTAAGCAAGTCCGGGTCACCCGGTCCTGCACCTACCAGATAAACTTCACCGGGAGCATGCGGCGCGTCGCCTGCAATCTTGGCGATCAGCAAACGCTCTGCTTCAGCGCCCTGCCCGGCCAGTTGCCGGTCAGCAATCGGGCCCTGGAAAACCTCTTCCCAGAAGGCACGGCGCTGGGTTACGTCCGGAAACAGATTCTTCACCTGACTACGGAAACGCGCCGCCAGCCCGGCCAGTTGACCGTAAGTCGACGGAATCCAGGTTTCCAGCTTGGCGCGAATCAAACGCGCCAGCACCGGAGCATCGCCGCCGCTGGAAACCGCGATGACCAGAGGCGAGCGGTCGACAATGGCCGGGAAGATCACGCTGCACAGAGCAGGCGCATCCACCACGTTGACCGGCACACAACGCTGCTTGGCATCCTGAGACACCTGAGCGTTGAGAGGCTCGTCATCGGTGGCAGCAATGATCAGCACGCAGCCATCGAGATCACTGACGTTATAGCCGCGCAGAATCAGGTGCCCACCACTTCGCTCAACCAGTTCGCGCAGTTGCGGCTCGATCTCTGGCGCGACTACCCGAATCACAGCACCGGCCTCGGCAATGAGGCGGGATTTGCGCAATGCAATCTCGCCACCGCCCACGACCAGCACTTGGCTGCCACGCAGGTTATGGAACAGCGGCAGAAATTCCATCTAGCCGATGACCTCAAGGCCGCCCATGTAAGGTTTGAGCACGTCCGGCACGCGGATCGAACCGTCGGCCTGCTGGTAGTTTTCCAGCACAGCAACCAGGGTGCGGCCAACCGCCAGACCCGAACCGTTCAGGGTGTGAACCAGTTCTGGCTTGCCGGTTTCCGGGTTGCGCCAGCGAGCCTGCATACGACGCGCCTGGAAATCACCGCAGTTGGAGCACGACGAAATCTCGCGGAATTTATCCTGGCTGGGAATCCATACTTCCAGATCGTAGGTTTTAACTGCGCTGAAGCCCATGTCGCCCGTGCACAGCGCCAGAACGCGGTAAGGCAGCTCCAGCAGTTGCAAGACGCGCTCAGCGTTAGCCGTCAGGCTTTCCAGGGCTTCCATGGATTTTTCAGGCTCGACGATCTGGACCATCTCGACCTTGTCGAACTGGTGCTGACGGATCATGCCGCGAGTATCACGACCCGATGCGCCTGCTTCGCTGCGGAAGCACGGAGTATGAGCCACGAACTTCAACGGCATCTGCTTGGCGTCGAGGATTTCGCCGGACACAATATTGGTCAGCGAGACTTCCGCAGTCGGGATCAGGTACAGATCCGCCTCGCCTTCGCGGGAGATCTTGAACAGGTCTTCTTCAAATTTCGGCAATTGACCGGTGCCCTGCAACGCTGGCGCCTGAACCAGATAAGGCGTGTAAGCCTCTTCATAGCCGTGCTCGTTGATATGCAGGTTGATCATGAACTGCGCGAGTGCACGATGCAGGCGCGCAATCGGACCACGCAGCAACGCGAAACGGGCACCGGACAGCTTGGCGGCGGTTTCAAAATCCAGCCAACCGTATTTCTCGCCCAGCGCAACGTGATCCTGTACCTGGAAGTCAAACGAGGCTGGAGTGCCCCACGTACGGACTTCGACGTTCTCGTCTTCGTCAGCGCCAACCGGAACCGATTCGTGAGGCAGGTTCGGCATGCTCAGAAGCATGGCGTCCAGTTCTGCCTGAATACCATCCAGTTCTTTCTTGCCGGTGTTGAGCTCTTCGGCCATACGGTCGATATCGGCCATCAGCGGCGCGATATCTTCACCGCGTTGCTTGGCCTGACCGATGGATTTGGAACGGGAATTACGCTCGGCCTGAAGCTGTTCAGTACGGGTCTGAACGGTCTTGCGCTGAGCTTCCAGCGCTTCGATGCGGGCAACGTCCAGTGTAAAGCCACGGGAAGCCAGGCGATCCGCTACGTCCTGAAGTTGGGTACGTAACAGTTTGGAATCGAGCATATCGTTCTCTCGTTTATTAAAGTCTGGTGAGGGACAGGCCAACCCACGTCGCGAGCAGCCCGCCGAACACGCTGATACCGGCATAGCCAAGAGCTAACGGCATTTGCCCGCTTTCAAGCAGGCGCAGCGTATCCAGTGAAAAGGATGAAAAGGTCGTAAGACCCCCAACAAAGCCGACGATCAGGCCGGCGCGAATCTCTATCGGTACTTCCGGGCGCAGCAAGAAAAGGCCGTAGAGCACACCGATGATCAGGCAACCGACGATGTTCACCGCCAGGGTTGCCGCGTAAAAATGCCTTGGCCAGTTCGCGCTGACCCAAGTGCCAGCAGCGAAGCGCAATAATGTACCAGCGATACCGGCAATCGACACCGCAAGAATGGTTTTGAACACTACTTTCTCCGTTGACGAGGGCTGGAAGCATCCAGAGCAGCCAGATGCTTGAGCTTTTCACCGATTTTCAGTTCCAGGCCACGCGGCACCGGCTGGTAATAATGACGTGGCTCAAGGTCGTCGGGAAAGTAATCTTCACCCGCCGCATACGCATCCGGCTCGTCGTGGGCATAACGGTACTCTTCGCCATAGCCCAGCTGTTTCATGAGTTTGGTCGGCGCATTGCGCAGATGCAGCGGGACTTCCAGCGAGCCGTGTTCAGTGGCTTCGCGCATTGCCGCCTTGAAGCCCATGTAAACGGCATTGCTTTTCGGCGCACAGGCCAGATAAACAATCGCCTGAGCCACTGCCAGTTCCCCTTCCGGGCTGCCCAGTCTTTCCTGAACATCCCAGGCCGACATGCATAATGGCAACGCGCGGGGATCAGCATTACCGATGTCTTCACTGGCCATGCGCACCACGCGGCGCGCCAGATACAGCGGGTCGCAACCGCCATCGATCATGCGTGCAAACCAATACAATGCGGCATCGGGGTTGGAGCCGCGAATGGATTTATGCAGGGCAGAAATCTGGTCGTAGAACGCTTCGCCACCTTTGTCGAAACGACGACGGCTATCGCCCATCAGGCTTTGAAGTAGCTCCAGGCTGATTTCCGAGCCGTCTTCCGCAAGGTCTGACGCGTTCTCCAGTAAATTCAGCATGCGCCGACCGTCACCGTCGGCAGCGGCCATGAGCATGGCAAAACCTTCGTCACTCAGACTCAACTGGTGCTTGCCCAGTCCGCGCTCTTCGGTCAGCGCACGATTCACCAGCTTGCGCAGCGCGGCTTCATCAAGGCTCTTGAGGACATACACCCTGGCCCGGGACAGCAACGCGTTGTTGAGCTCAAACGAAGGGTTTTCAGTGGTAGCGCCAATGAAGATCAGCGTCCCGTCTTCGACATAAGGCAGAAAGGCATCCTGCTGGGACTTGTTGAAGCGGTGTACTTCATCGACAAACAAAATGGTGCGACGGCCGTACTGTCCGGCTTGCTGTTTGGCGACTTCCACCGCCTGACGAATCTCTTTGACCCCGGCCAGCACCGCAGAAACCGTCTCGAAGTGCGCATCCGAAACTTTCGCCAGCAACCGGGCCAGTGTGGTTTTGCCGACACCGGGCGGTCCCCAGAAAATCATCGAATGCAGAGCACCCTGCTCCAGCGCCTCGCGCAGAGGCTTGCCGTGAGCCAGCAAATGCTCTTGACCGACATACTCGTCCAGATTGGTCGCACGCAACCGCGCGGCCAATGGTTGAGCAATCGGTTCACTTCGAAACAGGTCCATGGACAACCGTTAAAACCTCTTATTCCTGAATGACGTCAGCGCCTTTCGGAATCTGGAACTGGAATTTGCTCGCCGGAATCGCCTCATTGGCTTTCACCCCGGTGAACAGGATATTGGTGCGCTGGCCGACACTGTCAATCAACTGCATGTCATTGATAACGCCGTTACGGAACGACAGACGCAGGCTGTCGAACAGCGTGTCCTTGGTTTTAGGCTTGAGGGTGAAATCAATCACGCCGCCGGCTTCCTTGGCAGTAATGTCAAAACTTTCGCTGATCTTCGACACGTCACCGGACAGCAACAGTGCAGGCGTCTGGGTCAGACGCTGGTCGAGGGTCTTGATCGTGACCTGCTCCAGGTCCGGGTCCCACAGGGAAACCTTCTTGCCGTCGGAGACCATCAGTTGCTCCTGCGGCGCGTCGGTGTGCCAGTTGAACAGGCCCGGACGCTGCAAGGCCATTTCGCCCGACGTTTCCTGCAACTGAGTGCCGCCGCCGTCCAGGGTCAACTGGGAAAAACGCGCAGTCAGGGTTTTGGACGTCTCCAGCAACTGGGTCAGACGAGCGACGTCTTTGCTATCGGCGTGCGCCGGAATCGCGGAAAAGGTCAGTGCAGTTACCAACAACATGCGGAAAAGACGCATGGGAGTCCTCATTGAGTTCGGTGGAGTCTCGCCAGCAATCGAACGCTGGCGAGGCATTTATGGACGTGCGCGATCAGTCGCGCATCGGGCCCGGCGCGATCACTTCACGCGAGCCGTTGGTGTTCATGGAGGTCACTACGCCCGCCATTTCCATCGCTTCGATCATCCGGGCGGCGCGGTTGTAGCCGATCTTCAGCTTGCGCTGTACCGCAGAAATCGAAGCACGACGGCTTTCAAGCACAAATTTGACCGCCTCGTCATACAGCGCATCGCTTTCGCTGTCTTCGCCACCTTCACCACTGCCGCCGTCGAAGCCGCTACCGGCCTCCTCGACACCCGCAAGAATGTCGTCGTTGTAATCCGGCGTACCACGCAGCTTCCAGGCCTCCACTACACGGTGTACTTCTTCATCGGAGACAAAAGCGCCGTGGACACGAATCGGCAGGCTGGTGCCCGGAGGCATGTAAAGCATGTCACCGTGACCCAGCAGTTGTTCGGCGCCGCCCTGGTCGATGATGGTCCGCGAGTCGATCTTGCTCGACACCTGGAACGCCATACGCGTCGGGATGTTGGCCTTGATCAGACCGGTGATCACGTCAACCGAAGGGCGCTGGGTCGCCAGAATCAGGTGGATACCCGCGGCACGAGCCTTCTGGGCAATACGCGCAATCAACTCTTCGACCTTCTTGCCGACGATCATCATCATGTCGGCGAACTCGTCCACCACCACAACGATAGTCGGCAGTTTGGTCAGCAGCGGTGCTTCGTCATGAATACTTTCACGCTTGTACAGAGGATCGGCCAGCGGCGTACCTGCTTCCTGAGCTTCCTTGACCTTCTGGTTGAAGCCCGAAAGATTACGCACGCCCATCTTCGCCATCAGCTTGTAGCGACGCTCCATCTCGGCAACGCTCCAGCGCAAGGCGTTGGCGGCGTCCTTCATGTCGGTCACGACCGGGCACAGCAGATGCGGAATGCCTTCGTAGATCGACAGCTCAAGCATTTTCGGGTCGATCATGATCAGCTTGGCGTCTTCCGGTCCGGACTTGAACAGGATCGACAGGATCATGGCGTTCACGCCCACCGACTTACCGGAACCGGTCGTACCGGCCACCAGCAAGTGAGGCATTTTCGCCAGGTCAGTGATGACCGGCTTACCACCGATGTCATGGCCCAGCGCAAGCGTGACCGGTGACTTGGCGTTGTCGTATTCAGGCGTCGACAGGACCTCGGAGAAACGCACGATCTGCCGGTCTTCGTTGGGAATCTCGATACCGACCGTGGTCTTGCCTGGAATGACTTCAACCACACGAACGCTGGTCACGGCCAGGGAACGCGCAAGGTCTTTGGCCAGGTTGGCGATACGGCTGACCTTGACGCCTGCTGCTGGCTGGATTTCGTAGCGGGTAATCACCGGCCCCGGATGAATGGAGTCCACCGATACTTCGACACCAAACTCCTTGAGCTTGATTTCCAGCAGGTGGCCAACGGCAGCGAGGGACTCAGGGGAATAATTGAGCTGCTTCTTTTCCGCCGGATCAAGGATCGAGATCGGCGGCAAGGTGCCTTCTACAGCGCTATCAACGAACAACGGGGCCTGTTTTTCCTTCAGCACACGCTTGCTTGGCTCGGGAGCCTTGGCGGGAGCTGGAGCAATGACGGCCGGAATATGGGTTTCACGAGCGGCCATGTGCGTGCTCAAGGCCTTCTCACGCTCGATCAGGCGTTCCTTGGCCTTGGCCTGCTCACGACGATCAGATGTAGCAGGCGCGACCACTTCGTTCACGCGGTCATCCACTTCACGCAGTTGCGCAACCATCTGCTTGCGCTCATTGCGCGCCGCCCACCAGTTGTTGACCGCGTCGTAAAACAGCTCGAACAGATCAAGGGTGATCTTGCCGGTCACATCCATGACCTTGAACCACGACAGATCGGTAAACACCGTCAGGCCAAACAGGAACAAGGCAATGAATAACAGTGTGCTGCCCTGGATATTCAGGGCTTTCTTGGCCATATCACCAAGAATCTCACCCAGTACACCGCCGGCCGAGCCCGGGAAACCTGCTGCGAAATGGAAGTGGATATGCGCCAGCGCAGCACCGGCAAGCACCAGAAATACCAGACCGATCAGCCGCCACGAAAACAGCCAGCCACTCCACTGCCATGGTTCATGACGATGACGAAACACCTGCCAGGCCTTGACGGCCAGCAACAGCGGGAAGATGTAGGCGAAGTAACCCAGGACCATGAACAGAATGTCGGCGCAGAATGCACCAGCACGGCCAGCAGCATTCTGAACTTCAACCGAACTGCTGGTATGACTCCAGCCAGGATCGTTCTGATCATAAGTCAGCAACGCCATCATCAAATACAGGCACAGCGCGCCAAAGGCGATCAATGCACCTTCCTTGAGCCGGTAGTGCAATTGCTGCCGCCAGAGCGGAACGGGGCTGGGTACTGCGGTGGATTTCTTCAAAACGCTTTTATTCCTGCGCTATAGCGCGAACATCTGGTGATTGACTACCAACGACTGAATCTGCAAAACGATTGTCAGGCCATACAGCTTGAACGGCAGACTGCAAAGCGCGCATTGTACGGATTTGTACGCCTGATGCCACGGTAGCATCCTGCCTTGTAAACAGCGTTCTGGCCGGGTAGTTTCGGATTGTGGTGCAGGACGAAGCTTGCCTTGGCTGATGGTCAGACGCCCCTTGATTGCTGAACACTAGTCTGGCGTGGACATGGCCCATCTTCAAGCACCGTTGCAAACGTTGAATTTGAGCATGCATTCTCTTTCGTGACAAAGACTTATGCCGCATTTTTTAACCGGACGATCAATTGCCCATACCGCTTCACGTATCAAGGACCACGCACAGGACGCTTGCGTGTAACAGACGACCGATTATGACCACGACTGCTGCATGGAGTTGCAATCGCGCTGCCTCCCCCGCCCTCCCCTTCTGCAAAGTGCTGCCCTTATGCTGACCTGGTTAAAACGTGACAACCTGACTTTTCCACCGCTGGAAAAAGCCTTGCGCGAACCCGACGGCCTGCTTGCTGCCGGGGGCGACCTGTCTCCGGACCGATTGGTGCAGGCTTATCGCCATGGCTGCTTCCCGTGGTTTCAGGATGAGCAGCCCATTCTCTGGTGGTCACCCGACCCTAGAACCGTGATATTCCCTGAGGAACTCCATGTTTCGCGCAGCCTCGCTAAACTGATACGTCAGGAGCGCTATCGCGTGACTTTCGATGAGGATTTCGCTGCCGTGATCCGTGCGTGCGCCGGACCGCGTGCCTATGCCGACGGCACCTGGATTACCGGCTCAATCCAGGCCGCTTATCTGGAACTGCATCAACGTGGCTACGCCCACAGCGTCGAAGTGTGGGACAACGACATGTTGGTTGGCGGGCTTTATGGACTGGCGATGGGTCAGCTATTTTTTGGCGAGTCGATGTTCAGTCGGGCCGACAATGCCTCCAAGGTTGGCTTTGCAACACTGGTCGAGCGCTTGAAAGCCTGGGGATTTGTACTGATTGATTGCCAGATGCACACCAATCATCTGCAAAGCTTCGGCGCCCGGCCTATCTCACGCAAGACTTTTTCCGATTTCCTGACTCGGCACCTGGATCAGCCCAATCAAGCCGACTGGTTGCCTAGGCGAGTTCACCAGGCTGACATACACTCTTGATAACGATTTATTTTTTGCGGTGGGGGCAATCATGACAGAGCTGGCGCGGCTGAAGTTTTATGCCACTCAACCCCATTCGTGCAGCTACCTGCCGGAAGAACAGGCTACTACGTTGTTCCTGGACCCCAGCCAGCCAATGGACGTGCAGGTTTATGCCGATCTTTCCGACATGGGCTTTCGCCGCAGCGGCGACCATCTCTATCGGCCACATTGCCAAAACTGCAGTGCTTGCGTGCCTGCGCGCATCCCGGTAGACCTCTTTGTGCCTGACAGGCAGCAAAAACGCATTTTCAAACGCAATGCCGACATTGAAGTGCACTGCACTAAACCGCGCTTTACCGAAGAATATTTCGACCTTTACCAACGCTATATCGAACAGCGTCATGCTGACGGGGACATGTTTCCGCCTAGTCGCGATCAATTTTCGACTTTTTTAGTGCGTGACTTGCCGTTCTGCAGATTCTACGAGTTTCGCCTGGATAATCGTCTGCTGGCCGTAGCCGTTACCGACGTATTGCCCAACGGTCTTTCTGCGGTTTATACCTTTTACGAACCCACCGAAGAACGCCGCAGTCTGGGGCGTTACGCCATTTTGTGGCAGATAGCCGAAGCCGCACGCCAGCAGCTGTATGCGGTGTATCTGGGCTACTGGATCAAGAACTGCCAAAAGATGAATTACAAGACCCAATATCGGCCCATCGAGCTGCTTACAAACCAAAGATGGATCACTCTTTATTGAAGACCTTGGCTTAACCGGCATTTTTCGGGCACAATGCACGCCGCTTTTGCCTGGCGCCACTTGCACCGGGCCACTCATTAGATACCGAGGGCTTTACTGCATGTCGAAAGAAGACAGCTTCGAAATGGAAGGCACTGTCGTCGACACCCTGCCCAACACCATGTTTCGTGTGGAGTTGGAAAACGGGCACGTCGTAACCGCGCATATCTCCGGCAAGATGCGCAAGAACTACATCCGTATTCTTACCGGTGACAAGGTGCGTGTTGAACTGACGCCCTACGACTTGAGCAAAGGGCGCATTACTTACCGCGCCCGATAAGCAAGTCTTAACAAAAACGCCCGGCTTCTGCCGGGCGTTTTTGTGCGCCCGGGTTTTACGTAGGTACATCGATTCCCTGTGGGAGCGGTGCTTGCCCGCGATAAGGCTGGACGCGGTTCACTCTGGATCGCATCCAGCCTTATCGCGGGCAAGCACCGCCCCCACAGGGAATGCATAAATTCGAAATCCAACAAAAAACCCCGCACCTCTTTCGAGATGCGGGGCTTTGGTTGGCTGGTAAGACCTAGGCCATTTCTGCTGTGGTTTCGTACTCGAAGGTGATCTCGCCGTCCTTGAAGTCGATGTGTACCACACCGCCATGGTCGGCCAGCTCGCCAAACAGGATCTCCTCGGCCAACGGACGCTTGATCTTGTCCTGGATCAAACGCGCCATTGGACGGGCACCCATCGCCGCGTCGTAACCACCCTGCGCCAGATAGCTTCTCGCCGCCTCGGTCACTTCAAGCAGCACACGCTTGTCTTCCAGCTGCGCCTGAAGCTCGGTGAGGAACTTGTCCACCACACTTTTGATGACCTCATGGCTGAGGCGACCAAATTGAATGATGGTGTCCAGGCGGTTGCGGAACTCAGGCGTGAAGCTCTTCTTGATGACTTCCATCGCATCAGACGAGTGGTCCTGATGAGTGAAGCCAATCGAAGCCCGAGCCGCCGACTCAGCACCGGCGTTGGTAGTCATGATCACGATCACATTGCGGAAGTCCGCTTTGCGCCCGTTGTTGTCGGTCAGCGTACCGTGGTCCATCACCTGCAGGAGCAGATTGAAGACTTCCGGATGCGCCTTCTCGATTTCATCGAGCAGCAGCACGCAATGCGGCTGTTTGGTGATCGCTTCGGTCAGAAGACCGCCCTGATCAAAACCGACATAACCTGGCGGAGCACCGATCAAGCGAGAAACAGTGTGCCGCTCCATGTACTCGGACATGTCGAAGCGCACCAATTCAATACCCAGAGCCTTGGCCAACTGACGAGCGGCTTCGGTCTTGCCGACACCGGTAGGACCGGCGAACAGGAACGAACCCACTGGCTTGTCGGGTGACTTCAGGCCAGCACGGGAGAGCTTGATTGCGGTGGACAGTGAGTCGATAGCCGCATCCTGACCGAACACGGTCAGTTTCAAATCTCGCTCAAGATTCCTCAGCAACTCCTTGTCGGAGCTGTTGACGTGCTTGGGCGGAATTCGCGCGATTTTCGCAACGATGTCTTCAACCTGCGCCACTTCGATACGTTTTACGCGCTTCTCGACCGGCTGCAGGCGCTGATAGGCCCCCGCCTCGTCGATCACATCGATCGCTTTGTCGGGCATATGACGATCATTGATATAGCGCGATGCCAGCTCTGCAGCGGCACGCAACGCTTCATCGCTGTACTCGATGTCGTGATGCGACTCAAAGCGACCTTTGAGGCCTCTCAGGATGCCGATGGTGTCTTCAACCGACGGCTCCGATACGTCGACCTTCTGGAAACGACGCGCCAAAGCCCGATCTTTCTCGAAGATGCCACGGAATTCCTGGAAGGTCGTCGAGCCGATGCAGCGAATATCACCTGACGAAAGCAGCGGTTTGAGCAGATTCGACGCATCCATCACGCCACCGGACGCAGCACCTGCGCCAATGATCGTGTGAATTTCATCGATGAACAGGATCGCGTGAGGACGCTTTTTCAGCTCACCGAGCAGCGCTTTGAAGCGCTTCTCGAAATCACCGCGGTATTTGGTACCTGCCAGCAATGCTCCCAGATCCAGGGAATAAACTACGCTGTTGGCCAGTAGATCAGGCACCTGATTGTCGACGATACGCTTGGCCAGGCCTTCAGCAATAGCGGTTTTGCCGACACCTGCCTCACCTACCAGAAGCGGGTTGTTCTTGCGGCGACGCGCCAGAATCTGCGCGACCCGCTCGACTTCCTGCTCTCGGCCAACCAGAGGGTCAATACGCCCCTGACGCGCCAGTTCGTTAAGGTTGCTGGCATAGGCATCCAGAGGATTACCTGAAGCAGAAGACTCACCACCTTCGTCGTCCTGCATATCTTGCTCACCTTCAGAGTGATCGCCGTGCCCAGGCACTTTCGATATGCCGTGGGCAATGTAGTTGACGACATCTATGCGTGCCACGCTCTGCTGCTTGAGCAGAAACACTGCCTGGCTTTCCTGCTCACTGAAAATTGCAACCAGCACATTGGCACCGGTGACTTCACGTTTGCCCGAGCTCTGTACATGGAAAACAGCACGTTGCAGGACGCGTTGGAAGCCCAGGGTTGGCTGGGTCTCGCGATCCTCGTCATGGACGGGGATCAGCGGCGTAGTGGAGTCGATGAACTCCTGCAAATCATGCTTGAGCTTATCGAGGTTTGCGCCGCAGGCACGCAGAACAGTGGCGGCAGCCTCATTGTCCAATAAAGCCAGCAGAAGGTGCTCGACGGTCATGAATTCATGACGTTTCGAACGAGCCTCCTTGAAGGCCAGATTGAGGGTGACTTCGAGCTCACGGTTTAACATAGCTTCACCTCATACCCAAGTGGTCGGCGATTAACCGTCCTTCTCGATCTCACAGAGTAGCGGATGCTGGCTTTCCCTGGCGTATTGGTTGACCTGCATTGCCTTGGTCTCGGCGATGTCGCGGGTAAACAATCCACATACTGCCCGTCCCTCTGTATGGACGGCCAGCATGACCTTGGTTGCCAGCTCACGATTCAGGTTGAAGAACACCTCGAGCACTTCGACGACGAAATCCATCGGGGTGTAATCATCATTAAACAAAACCACCTTGTACATCGGTGGCGCCTGCAACGTCGGTTTGGCATCCTGAACCGCGATGCCAGCCGCGTCATCCTCATGGGAATCCGGACTGTCCTGATTTGATGTTAGTCGAATCTTGCTGATTGCATGCATGGAAAGAAAAGTTCGTAAAGGGCGGATTGAATAATGAGTCGCAGTCTGACCGGTTTTCAAATGGACCGCCGCGTGACCTTGACTATCGGCTAATCAGTGTTACAAACAATAGAACCCACATTGGGTAAAAAGGGTCCGCGCAGTCAACCAAAATTTTTTTCGGTCCGGCGGATGAGGTTGATGATACTCCCAACGGAGTCCTTTGCAGAGGGATATGACTATGTCTAGCGGTAAGGTCAAATGGTTCAATAATGCTAAAGGCTATGGCTTTATCGTGGAGGACGGGAAGACCGAAGACCTGTTCGCCCACTTTTCTGCTATCAACATGGACGGCTACAAAACCCTCAAGGCAGGTCAGCCAGTCAATTTTGAAATCATCCAGGGCCCCAAGGGAATGCATGCCATAAAGATCAAGACCGACGTCACAATTGAACCAGCGGGGTCGCCAAGCCCTGTCAGCACCCCAGCAAGTGTGCATGAGAAGGTCACCGCCTGATTCGAGCACCTACTCAATGCGCCAATCCTGAAAAGTCGGCCGGCTCAGTGACCTGAGCCGGCCGATTTCGTTTGTAACGCCTGCTTACAGATGCCCTGCGCGTGTACCGCCAGTCTGCGTTCCCCGCCTACCTCGACCAACGGCCAATACCTTATGCAGCCTGAAGCGCTTAGCATTAATGCTTAGCGCCAAGGGTTTGATATACTCCCGCCGTGACTAACGGGTCATAGGGGCAGACGAGTCTGGAAAGAGACTTTGCGCCCTTGTATGCGTTGGGCAGCACTGCCGCCCGACCGCTTGACGCTCGACTGATGCACCTACCATCATCATCGCGAATAAACCTCGACTCAGGCTCAAGAAGAGACTGCGAGCAAAGTGCATACCCTGCGCGCATCGAGATTTTGTGCATGCTCAGCAAAACAGAGAGTTCATACGAAATGTCCAACCGTTCGAAGATCATCTACACCTTTACCGACGAAGCTCCAGCACTCGCCACCTACTCGCTTCTTCCTATCATCGAAGCCTTCACTGCCTCCTCTGATATCGACGTTGAAACGCGAGACATCTCTCTGGCGGGCCGCATTCTTTCCAGTTTCCCTGAATCCCTGAGCGCTGATCAGCAAATCGGCGACCACCTCGCCGAGCTGGGCAAGCTGGCCACGACGCCAGAAGCCAACATCATCAAGCTGCCGAACATCAGCGCCTCCGTGCCACAACTCAAGGCGACCATCAAAGAGCTGCAGGACCTGGGCTTCAAGATCCCTGACTATCCTGAGTCGCCGAGCACCGACGCGGAAAAAGACGTGCGTGCGCGTTACGACAAGACCAAAGGCAGCGCCGTGAACCCGGTTCTGCGTGAAGGCAACTCGGACCGCCGCGCACCGTTGTCGGTCAAGAACTACGCTCGCAAGCACCCGCACAAAATGGGCGCCTGGGCGGCTGACTCGAAATCCCACATTGCCCACATGAGCAATGGCGACTTCTACGGCAGCGAAAAAGCTGTCCTGATCGGCGCTGCCGATAACGTGAAAATCGAACTGATCGCTCAAGACGGCACAGCCACCGTCCTGAAAGAAAAGACTGCCGTGAAAGAAGGCGAGATCATCGATTCTTCGGTCATGAGCACCAAAGCCCTGCGCAGCTTCGTGGCCTCGGCTATTGAAGATGCCAAGGCACAAGGCGTGCTGCTGTCGGTTCACTTGAAAGCCACCATGATGAAGGTCTCCGACCCGATCATGTTCGGCCAGATCGTCGCTGAGTACTACAAGGATGCGCTGACCAAGCACGCTGATGCACTCAAGCAGGTCGGCTTCAACCTGAATAACGGTATCGGCGACCTGTACGACCGTATCAGCGCCCTGCCAGCCGACAAGCAGGCTGAAATCAAGGCTGACATCCAGGCCGTCTACGCCGTCCGCGCCCCGCTGGCGATGGTCAACTCGGACAAAGGCATCACCAACCTGCACGTGCCAAGCGACGTGATCGTCGACGCGTCGATGCCGGCCATGATCCGCGACTCGGGCAAAATGTGGAACGCTGCTGGCGAACTGCAGGACACCAAGGCCGTGATCCCTGATCGCTGCTACGCAACCATCTACCAGGCTGTGATCGACGACTGCAAGAAACACGGCGCTTTCGATCCAACCACTATGGGCAGCGTGCCAAACGTTGGCCTGATGGCGCAAAAAGCCGAAGAGTACGGCTCCCACGACAAGACCTTCCAGATCGCCACTGCTGGCGTTGTCCGTGTATCGGACAGCAGCGGTAAAGTGCTGATGGAACAGAACGTTGAAGAAGGCGATATCTGGCGCATGTGCCAGGTCAAGGACGCGCCGATCCAGGACTGGGTCAAACTGGCCGTCAACCGTGCTCGCGCCAGCGATACCCCTGCTGTGTTCTGGCTGGACCCGGCTCGCGCTCACGATGCCGAGATGATCAAGAAAGTTCAGAAGTACCTGGCTGATCACGACACTGCTGGTCTGGATATCCGTGTCATGTCACCTGTTGAAGCCATGGCGTTCACCCTGGAGCGTACCCGAGCTGGCAAGGACACCATTTCGGTCACCGGTAACGTACTGCGCGACTACCTGACCGACCTGTTCCCGATCATGGAACTGGGCACAAGCGCCAAGATGCTGTCCATCGTGCCCCTGATGAACGGCGGTGGTCTGTTCGAAACCGGCGCAGGTGGTTCGGCTCCGAAGCACGTTCAGCAACTGGTTGAAGAAAACTTCCTGCGTTGGGATTCCCTGGGTGAGTTCCTGGCTCTGGCCGCTTCCCTGGAGCACCTGGGCAATACCTACAACAACCCGAAAGCGCTGGTTCTGTCGAAGACTCTGGATCAGGCAACCGGTGAGTTCCTGGACCGCAACAAGTCGCCTTCGCGTAAAGTCGGCAACATCGACAACCGCGGCAGCCACTTCTACCTGGCGCTGTTCTGGGCTCAGGCTCTGGCCGCCCAGAACGACGATGCTGCCCTCAAGGCACAGTTCAGCCCAGTGGCCAAAACCCTGGCCGACAACGAAGAAAAAATCGTTGCCGAACTGAACGCCGTACAAGGCAAGCCAGCGGAAATCGGCGGTTACTACTATCCGAACCCTGAGCTGACCAGCAAAGTCATGCGCCCAAGCGCAACCCTGAACGCAGCGATCGCTTCGCTGAACTAAGGTTTTGGCTGCACACGAACCCCGGCCTTGCGCCGGGGTTTGTGCATCTGCACTTCATGCATGAAGCGGTTTTCTGTAGGAGCTGCCGAAGGCTGCGATAGCATTGTGCCTGACACCCCGCCATTCGCAGCCTTCGGCAGCTCCTACAGGGGATTGCGCGCCCAACCTACCGAGCACTTCCCTTATGAACTGGCAAGCCCACGTCACTGTCGCCACGATCGTCGAAGATCAAGGCAAATTCCTTTTCGTAGAAGAACTCAAAGGCGGCAAAGCGGTGCTCAACCAACCTGCCGGGCATCTTGATCCAAACGAATCCCTGCAACGCGCCGCCGTGCGTGAAACCCTCGAAGAAACCGGCTGGGACGTTGAGCTGACGAGTGTCATCGGCATTTATCTCTACACAGCACCGAGCAATGGCGTGACGTATCAGCGCATCTGCTTTGCCGCCAAAGCCCTGCGCCACCATGCCGACTATCAACTGGATGACGGGATTATCGGCCCGGTGTGGCTCACTCGTGATGAACTCGTGGCTCAACAGGACCGCTGGCGCAGCGAACTGGTGCTGCGTTGTGTGGATGATTACCTGAACGGTGAACACTTCAGTCTCGACCTGCTACGCGACAAGGCGTGAGACTCCCGCGGCCGGGCCTGTTAGAATCGCGTCCTTTTCGAAGCTACCCATTGAATTCCTATGCCTGATTCAACCCTTTCCGATACTGCACAGAAGCGCGTCATCGTCGGCATGTCCGGCGGCGTGGACTCTTCGGTTTCTGCCGTTCTGCTCATGGAGCAGGGCTATCAGGTGGAAGGCCTGTTCATGAAGAACTGGGAAGAAGACGATGGAACGGAATACTGCACCGCCCGTGAAGACCTGGCCGACGCCCAGGCCGTGTGCGACAAGATCGGTATCAAACTGCATACCGCCAACTTCGCCGCTGAATACTGGGACAACGTGTTCGAGCACTTCCTGGCTGAATACAAGGCCGGTCGCACGCCGAACCCGGACATCCTCTGTAACCGCGAAATCAAGTTCAAGGCGTTTCTCGACTACGCCCTGATGCTCGGCGCCGACCTGATTGCCACCGGTCACTATGTGCGCCGCCGGGATATCGACGGACGCACAGAGTTGCTCAAGGGCCTGGACCCGAACAAAGACCAGAGCTACTTCCTGCACGCGGTCGGTGGCGATCAGATCGCCCGGACGCTGTTCCCGGTTGGCGAACTGGAAAAGCCCGAAGTAAGGGCGATTGCCGAGAAGCACGGTCTGGCGACCGCCAAGAAAAAAGATTCCACGGGTATCTGCTTCATCGGCGAGCGCCGTTTTACCGATTTCCTGCGCCAGTATCTGCCCGCTCAGCCCGGCGAGATCAAGACCACCGAAGGCGAAGTCATCGGTCGCCACAGCGGCTTGATGTACCACACCATCGGCCAGCGCCAGGGCTTGGGCATTGGTGGTCTGAAAGACGCCAGCGATGATCCGTGGTACGTGCTGGTCAAGGACCTTGAGAACAACGAACTGATCGTGGGTCAGGGCAACGACCATCCCTGGCTGTTCTCCCGGGCTCTGGTGGCTTCGCAGATCTATTGGGTCAACCCGATAGACCTGAGCAGCCCTCGCCGTCTGACCGCCAAAGTGCGCTATCGCCAGGGTGATCAACAGTGCACGCTGGAACAGACCGCCGACGGCTATCGCGCCACCTTCGACGAACCGCAACGCGCCGTCACACCCGGCCAGTCCGTGGTGTTTTATGACGGCGAAATCTGCCTGGGCGGCGGCGTGATTGAAATCGCCGAAGCCTGGCACAGCAAGGACAAGCGTTGATGACCCCGATTCAGGAGCAATTGGTCGCACTGGCTGGCGTATTTCAGGCCGCCGTACTGGTAGACCGGATCGCCAAGACCGGTCAGAGCAGCGAAGCAGTACTGGGCTGTATGCTCGGCAGCCTGCTGGTGCAGGACCCCAAAGACACGCTGGACGTTTACGGTGGCGACGATTTGAACCTGCGCGAAGGCTACCGCGCCCTGGCCAGCGCACTGGAACGCGATCCATCGACGCTGCAGCGCGAGCCGCTGCGCTACGCCCTGTCGATGCTGGGTCTGGAACGACAACTGGCCAAGCGCGACGACATGCTGGAAACCGTGGGCAACCGCCTGCCGCAAATCCAGTCCCAGGTTGAACACTTCGGGATCGCCCACGAAAACGTGATCGCAGCCTGTGGCGCGCTGTATCAGGACACCCTGAGCACCCTGCGCCAACGCATTCAGGTGCATGGCGACATGCGTAACCTGCAACAGCCGAGCAACGCCTCGAAAATCCGCGCCCTGCTGTTGGCCGGTATTCGCTCTGCTCGCCTGTGGCGACAAAATGGCGGCCATCGCTGGCAGTTGGTCGTAAGCCGTCGCAAGTTATTGAAAGAACTGTATCCATTGATGCATGGCTGATTTGCCAGGCATTTGCAGACACCGCTGACAAACACCGCGTGACATACGCTGGTCAGGCCGACCCGATCCGGCCAGGTTTTCATGTATGATACGCGCCCCTTTTCGTTGCCTGACTGTCCGAGAGCACCCTATGCAGCTTTCTTCGCTCACTGCGGTTTCCCCTGTTGACGGCCGCTACGCCGGTAAAACCGAGGCCTTGCGCCCAATTTTCAGCGAATACGGCCTGATCCGTTTCCGCGTCATGGTTGAAGTACGCTGGCTCCAGCGTCTGGCCGCACACCCTGAAATCACTGAAGTACCAGCGTTTTCAGCCGAAGCCAACGCCATCCTCAACACGCTGGCGGAAGACTTCTCGATCACTCACGCCGAGCGCGTGAAGGAAATCGAGCGCACCACCAACCACGACGTCAAGGCCGTGGAGTACCTGCTCAAGGAACAGGCTGCCAAGCTGCCTGAGCTGGACAAGGTCAGCGAGTTCATCCACTTCGCCTGCACCAGCGAGGACATCAACAACCTGTCCCACGCCCTGATGCTGCGTGAAGGCCGCGACAACGTGATGCTGCCATTGATGCGCAAGATCGCTGATTCGATCCGCGAACTGGCCATCCGCTTCGCTGACGTTCCGATGTTGTCGCGCACCCACGGTCAACCAGCCTCCCCGACTACTCTGGGTAAAGAACTGGCGAACGTCGTTTATCGTCTGGAGCGTCAGATCGCCCAGATCGCTGCGGTGCCACTGCTGGGCAAGATCAACGGTGCAGTCGGCAACTACAACGCACACATCTCGGCCTACCCGTCCATCGACTGGGAAGCCAACGCTCGCGCATTCATCGAAGACGAGCTAGGTCTGGGCTTCAACCCTTACACCACACAGATCGAGCCGCACGACTACATCGCAGAGCTGTTCGACGCTATTGCGCGCTTCAACACCATCCTGATCGACTTCGACCGCGATATCTGGGGCTACATCTCCCTGGGCTATTTCAAACAGCGCACTATTGCTGGCGAAATCGGTTCGTCGACCATGCCGCACAAGGTCAACCCAATCGACTTCGAAAACTCCGAAGGCAACCTGGGTATCGCCAACGCACTGTTCCAGCATCTGGCGAGCAAGCTGCCGATCTCGCGCTGGCAGCGTGACCTGACTGACTCCACCGTGCTGCGTAATCTGGGCGTCGGCTTCGCTCATAGCGTTATCGCTTACGAAGCCACCCTCAAGGGCATCAGCAAGCTGGAGCTCAACGAGCAGAAAATTTCCGCTGATCTGGACGCGTGCTGGGAAGTCCTGGCTGAGCCGATCCAGACCGTCATGCGTCGCTACAACATCGAAAACCCCTACGAGAAGCTGAAAGAACTGACACGCGGCAAGGGCATCAGCCCTGAAGCACTGCAGACTTTCATCGACACTCTCGATATGCCTGCCGAAGCCAAGGCCGAGTTGAACAAACTCACCCCGGCCAATTACATCGGCAACGCGGTGGCTCAAGCCAAGCGCATCTGACCCGCGTTAGAACATTGCACACGCCCGGCAGTGCCGGGCGTTTTTATTGCAGTCTCGAAAAGACAAACTTTCAATAGGTTACACATGAATCCTGATATTCCTCTTCAACTTCTGGGCGGCATCAGCGCGCGCGTTTTCCTGCGTGACTACTGGCAGAAAAAGCCACTCCTGATCCGTCAGGCCCTGCCGGACTTTCAGAGCCCGATCGATCCTGACGAGCTGGCTGGCCTGGCCCTGGAAGAAGAAGTCGAATCGCGACTGGTCATCGAAAATGGCGAGCGCCCATGGGAACTGCGTCGCGGTCCGTTCGCGGAAGACGAGTTCAGCAAGCTGCCGGAAAAGGACTGGACCCTGCTTGTTCAGGCCGTTGACCAGTTCGTCCCGGAAGTCGGCGAGCTGCTGGAAAACTTCCGTTTCCTGCCGAGCTGGCGTATCGATGACGTGATGGTGAGCTATGCCGCTCCAGGTGGCGGTGTCGGCCCGCATTTCGACAACTACGACGTGTTCCTGCTGCAAGGTCACGGCAAGCGCCACTGGCAGATCGGCCAGATGTGCGACTCCGACAGCCCGCTGCTGCAACACGCCGACCTGCGCATCCTCTCTGACTTTCAGATGACCGAAGAGTGGACGCTGGAACCCGGCGACATGCTCTATCTGCCGCCACGCCTGGCACACTGTGGCGTCGCCGTCGATGACTGCCTGACGTACTCGGTCGGCTTCCGCGCCCCGAGCGCTGCCGAAGTGCTGACCCACTTCACCGACTTCCTCAGCCAGTTCACGCCTGATGAAGAGCGCTACACGGATGCAGACGCCCAGCCGGCCAATGATCCCCATCAGATCCAGCATGACGCTCTCGACCGCCTGAAAGCCTTGCTGGCCGAACACATGGGGGACGAGCGCCTGCTGCTGACGTGGTTCGGCCAGTTCATGACCGAGCCGCGCTATCCGGAACTGGTAACAGGCCCGGAACTGGAGGAAGAAGACCTGCTGAGCAGCCTGGAACAGGGCGCAGTTCTCATTCGCAACCCAAGCGCACGTCTGGCATGGTCCGAAGTGGATGACGACCTGCTACTGTTCGCCAGTGGCCAGAGCCGCCTGCTGCCTGGCAGCCTGCGTGACCTGTTGAAAATGATCTGCGCTGCAGATGCCCTGCACAGTGACAACCTCGGCCAATGGTTGGCCGATGAAGAAGGACGCAACCTGCTCTGTGAGCTGGTAAAACAAGGAAGCCTGGGGTTTGCCGATGAATAGAACTAACGTGCGTGTCGCCGACTGGCAGAAAGACAACGCTGACATCCGCCGTGTACGCGATGCTGTGTTTGTTGCCGAGCAGTCGGTGCCGCCAGAGCTGGAATGGGACGCTGAAGACATTGACGCCATTCACTTCTTGGCACTGGAGGGTGACTTTGCCATTGGCACAGCCCGCCTGCTGCCTGATGGTGAAATAGGTCGGCTCTCAGTCCTCAAGGACTGGCGCGGGATGAAAGTCGGTGAAGCGCTGCTCAGCGCCGTCATCAACGAAGCCGAGCGCCGTGACCTTAGGCAGCAAAAACTCAGTGGTCAGGTACAAGCCGTGGAGTTTTACGAGCGCTTTGGCTTTACCGTCGTCAGCGAAGAGTTTCTGGAGGCAGGACTGCCTCACGTGAATATGACTCGCCATTCAGGCTGAAAGACCTGACTTGACGCCCTGCCCGCCTGCGCCAGCTGTCTATGCTGGTACAGGTTGGCAGGGCGTTTTGCGTTGAGCGATTCAACTTGCGCGTCCGCAGGCCGACAAACTGGCAAACTCAGCTCTTTTAGACGTTCCAGGAGATCGGCTCTATGTTCCTGCGCACCCTGTTCACCTCGCTGCTACTGATATGTAGTGTCGGCGCCATGGCCGCTACCGAAGTGGTTCCCCTCAATTACCGGACCAGCGATGACCTGCTGCCGGTGGCCAAATCCTTTCTCGGGCCGGACGGTACGGTCAGCGCTTACAACAACCAATTGATCGTCAATGCCGAGCCACGCAAGATCGAAGAACTGCGCGCCCTGCTCTCGCAACTCGATACCGCCCCCAAGCGCCTGCTGATCAGCGTAGATACCAGCGACAGCGCCTCACGCAGCAGCAATGGCGTGAACCAGAGCCGCGTCATCAATTACGGCACTGCCAGCCGCGAGGGTGGCGTACAACAGGTGCAGGCCAGTGAAGGCGCACCGGCGCTGATACAAGTCGGCCAAAGCGTGCCGGTCACCACCACCCGCACTGACAACTACGGCTACGCCCAGAGCAACACCGAATACCGCAATGTGACCCAGGGCTTTTACGTCACAGCCAGCGTGACCGGAGACATCGTGCACCTGAACATCAGCACCAACCGGGATCGCGTCAGCCAGGAACGGCCCGATGCCTTCAAGGTGCAAAGTACCGACAGCCAGGTCAGCGGTCGCCTAGGCGAATGGATCACGCTGGCAGGCGTGAGTGATCAGTCAGTTGCTGACCGCCAAGGCAATACGCAGCAGTATTCAACCCAGGGTCGAGAGGACATGACATTGCGGGTAATGGTGCAAACCCTCGAGTGAACCAAGGCTCCAGCAAAATCGAGTACCAAAGGGCCTTTAACTGACTGACGGGTCGCGCCAGAGTCAAAATGTAGTGACAACAAAAAAGCACTACAAAACGTTTGACGGGTCATAAGCGGCGAGGCATGATTGCCTCGCTCCCGCTAATCAGAGGCCCTGAAAAGAGCCTTCGGGTCGCGCTCAAATCCTACGAGCCGATTCGTGTCTGTATCGCCCACAAGGCAGTTTGACGAGGTTGCGACTGGAACGAAGTTGTCCTGAGGGACGGAAGCGTATTACGGTCCATCGGCAAAGCTGCCAAGTGACGCAAGAGGCCCTTGAATGCCCGATTGCACGCCACAGCTACGCCTTGAACTCGCTCTTCCCGCCTCGAACGACCTCCTTTCACCGCCACCGCGCAAATCAGGCTCGTAGCCAGACATCTGATCAGCGAGCAGCCATCCATGTGCCTTCGATATCCGGGGCGTTTTGGCGGAGCAGGACATTCCAACAAAACCTATGTGAAAGGGGTTTCGCTCATGGCACTGACACGCGAACAACAAATAGCAGCTCTCGAGAAAGACTGGGCTGAAAATCCGCGCTGGAAAAATGTGACCCGTACGTATTCCGCCGCTGACGTCGTCCGCCTGCGTGGCTCGGTTCAACCTGAACACACGTTCGCCAGGAATGGCGCGGAGAAGCTCTGGAATCTGGTCACTCAAGGTGCCAAGCCTTCCTTCCGTCCTGACAAGGACTTCGTTAACTGCATGGGCGCCCTTACCGGCGGTCAGGCGGTACAACAGGTCAAGGCCGGTATTCAGGCGATTTATCTGTCTGGCTGGCAGGTAGCCGCCGACAATAACTCGGCCGAATCGATGTACCCCGATCAATCGCTATACCCGGTGGACTCGGTACCGACCGTGGTCAAGCGCATCAACAACTCGTTCCGCCGTGCCGACCAGATCCAGTGGAAAGCCGGGAAAGGTCCGGGCGACGAAGGCTACATCGATTACTTCGCGCCCATCGTAGCCGACGCCGAGGCCGGTTTTGGCGGTGTACTCAACGCCTACGAACTGATGAAAAGCATGATCGAAGCAGGCGCAGCTGGCGTGCACTTCGAGGATCAACTGGCATCGGTCAAGAAATGCGGTCACATGGGTGGCAAGGTTCTGGTGCCCACCCAGGAAGCCGTACAAAAACTGGTGGCCGCACGCCTGGCGGCAGACGTTGCCGGTGTACCGACGATCATTCTGGCGCGTACCGACGCCAACGCTGCGGACCTGCTGACGTCTGACTGCGATCCGTATGACAAACCGTTCGTAACCGGCACCCGCACGCACGAAGGTTTCTACAAGGTCCGGGCCGGGCTTGATCAAGCCATCGCTCGCGGCCTGGCCTACGCGCCTTATGCCGACCTGATCTGGTGCGAAACCGCCAAGCCGGATCTGGACGAAGCCCGTCGTTTTGCCGAGGCGATCAAGAAGGAGTACCCGGATCAGTTGCTCTCGTACAACTGCTCACCGTCCTTCAACTGGAAGAAGAACCTGGACGACGCGACCATTGCCAAATTCCAGCGCGAACTGTCGGCCATGGGATACAAGCATCAGTTCATCACCCTGGCGGGTATCCATAACATGTGGCACAGCATGTTCAACCTGGCGCACGACTACGCCCGTAACGACATGACTGCGTACGTGAAGCTGCAGGAGCAGGAATTCGCCGATGCCGCCAAGGGCTATACCTTTGTGGCGCACCAGCAGGAAGTGGGCACCGGCTATTTCGATGACGTGACTACCGTGATTCAGGGGGGCGTGTCTTCGGTAACGGCGCTGACGGGCTCTACTGAGGAAGAGCAGTTTCACTGATTGAAATGTGCGGCGCCCTTATCGTCGGAATGCCGCCCAGACCAAGCACCGCTCCCACAGGAAAAACTTGATCCCCTGTTGGAGCGGTGCTTGGTCTGGGCGGCATTCCGACGATAAGGTCAACAGAGAATTATCAGAAAACCGCCTAAAACAGCAACTACCTCACATTTAAAGCCATTAACCTCGCCCAACAACAAATGATACTTATTATCATTTAGAAAACTGTCCTTCTTCCGTAACTTTTTAGAACGAAACATAATTAGCTTAAACCCCGCCAACCCCCGCCCCGCCTGCTCCAAGCCCTCACCCCAGGCCCGTAAGTGATTAATTGCACAAATTAATTTGATATAGAAAATTTACTTGCCCTGTTTTTGCACATAAAATCATCGAAATTGATTTCGCTGCGACATATCGTCGCTGCATATACTATTTTCAAGCTCAGAGACCATTGATCTCTGTCAAGGAATGCCAGCATGTCCGAATCGACAGGTTTGATTGCCCACAACTGGGGCTTCGCCATTTTCCTTTTGGGTGTAGTCGGCCTGTGCGCCTTCATGCTCGGTGTTTCCAGCCTCCTGGGTAGCAGAGCCTGGGGCCGCAGCAAAAACGAACCGTTTGAATCCGGCATGCTGCCTACCGGCAGTGCCCGCCTTCGCCTTTCGGCAAAATTCTATCTGGTCGCGATGCTCTTCGTGATCTTCGACATTGAAGCCCTATATCTCTTTGCCTGGTCTGTGTCCGTCCGCGAAAGCGGCTGGACCGGATTCGTCGAAGCACTCGTTTTCATAGCAATTCTGTTGGCAGGTCTTGTCTACCTATGGCGGGTTGGAGCGCTGGATTGGGCTCCTGAAGGTCGCCGTAATCGGCAAGCGAAGCTAAAACAATGAGGCTTTGGCGATGCAATACAATCTCACCAGGATCGACCCGGATGCTCCGAATGACGAGTATCCAATCGGCAAACGGGAAACTGTTTCCGACCCGCTAGAAGATCAAGTCCACAAAAACATCTACATGGGCAAGCTGGAAGACGTGCTGAGTGGTGCGGTCAACTGGGGACGTAAAAACTCCCTGTGGCCATACAACTTCGGCTTGTCGTGCTGCTATGTGGAAATGACAACCGCCTTCACGGCGCCCCACGACATCGCCCGCTTCGGCGCCGAGGTTATCCGGGCATCGCCGCGACAGGCGGATTTCATGGTTATTGCCGGTACTTGCTTCATCAAGATGGCGCCGATCATTCAGCGTCTCTACGAGCAAATGCTCGAACCTAAATGGGTTATTTCCATGGGTTCGTGTGCCAACTCCGGTGGTATGTACGACATTTATTCCGTGGTTCAGGGCGTGGACAAGTTCCTTCCTGTGGATGTCTATGTGCCCGGCTGCCCGCCCCGCCCCGAAGCGTTTCTGCAAGGCTTGATGCTGTTGCAGGAATCCATCGGCCAGGAGCGTCGCCCTCTTTCCTGGGTCGTCGGCGATCAAGGCGTGTACCGCGCCGAAATGCCGTCGCAAAAGGAACAGCGCCGCGAACAGCGAATTGCAGTGACCAATCTGCGCAGCCCCGACGAAGTCTGATCCAGAACTGTTCCCTTTAAAGAACGAATAGCTGGCTTCATTCTTTACGTTGACCGAAAGCGATAAAAAACCATGACTACAGGCAGAGCTCTGTACATCCCGCCTTACAAGGCAGACGACCAAGACGTCGTCGTAGAATTGAACAACCGTTTTGGCGCCGAGGCGTTCACCGCCCAATCGACCCGCACTGGCATGCCTGTGCTGTGGGTCGAGCGTGCGCGCCTGATCGAGGTGCTGACCTTCCTGCGTCAGCTGCCTAAACCTTACGTCATGCTGTACGACCTGCATGGTGTGGACGAACGTCTGCGCACCAAGCGCCACGGCTTGCCAGGTGCTGACTTCAGCGTCTTCTACCACTTGCTGTCGATCGAACGTAACAGCGACGTGATGATCAAGGTAGCGCTGTCCGAAAGTGACCTCAGCCTGCCGACCGTGACCAGGATCTGGCCCAACGCCAACTGGTACGAGCGTGAAGTCTGGGACATGTTCGGTATCGACTTCCCGGGTCACCCGCACCTGAGCCGCATCATGATGCCGCCAACCTGGGAAGGTCACCCGCTGCGCAAGGACTTCCCGGCGCGCGCTACCGAGTTCGATCCGTTCAGCCTGACGCTCGCCAAGCAGCAACTGGAAGAGGAAGCCGCGCGCTTCAATCCGGAAGACTGGGGCATGAAGCGTTCCGGGACGAACGAGGACTACATGTTCCTCAACCTGGGTCCGAACCACCCTTCGGCCCACGGTGCGTTCCGCATCATTCTGCAACTGGACGGTGAAGAAATCGTCGATTGCGTTCCGGACATTGGCTACCACCACCGTGGTGCCGAGAAAATGGCCGAGCGTCAGTCGTGGCACAGCTTCATTCCGTACACCGACCGGATCGATTATCTGGGCGGCGTGATGAACAACCTGCCGTATGTGCTCTCGGTCGAGAAGCTGGCTGGCATCAAGGTGCCTGAGAAAGTCGACACCATCCGCATCATGATGGCCGAGTTCTTCCGGATCACCAGCCACTTGCTGTTCCTGGGGACTTACATTCAGGACGTGGGCGCCATGACCCCGGTGTTCTTCACCTTCACCGACCGTCAGCGCGCTTACACCGTGATCGAAGCCATTACCGGTTTCCGTCTGCACCCGGCCTGGTATCGCATCGGTGGCGTTGCCCACGACCTGCCACGCGGCTGGGAAAAACTGGTCAAGGACTTCGTTGACTGGTTGCCGAAGCGTCTCGACGAGTACACCAAAGCGGCGCTGCAAAACAGCATCCTGAAAGGCCGGACCATCGGTGTCGCTGCCTACAACACCAAAGAGGCCCTGGAATGGGGTGTCACCGGTGCAGGCCTGCGTTCCACCGGTTGCGATTTCGACCTGCGTAAAGCGCGTCCTTATTCCGGCTACGAGAACTTCGAGTTTGAAGTCCCGCTGGCAGCCAACGGCGATGCCTACGACCGCTGCATGGTTCGCGTCGAAGAGATGCGCCAGAGCATCAAGATCATCGACCAGTGCATGCGCAACATGCCGGAAGGCCCGTACAAGGCGGATCACCCGCTGACCACGCCGCCACCGAAAGAACGCACGCTGCAGCACATCGAGACCTTGATCACGCACTTCCTGCAAGTTTCGTGGGGCCCGGTCATGCCGGCCAACGAATCCTTCCAGATGATTGAAGCGACCAAGGGCATCAACAGTTACTACCTGACGAGCGACGGCGGCACCATGAGCTACCGTACCCGGATCCGCACCCCAAGCTTCCCGCATCTGCAACAGATCCCTTCGGTGATCAAAGGCAGCATGGTCGCGGACTTGATCGCGTACCTGGGTAGTATCGATTTCGTTATGGCCGACGTGGACCGCTAAGCATGAGCATGAACAGCACGCTTATCCAGACAGACCGTTTCGCCCTGAGCGAAACAGAGCGCTCGGCCATCGAGCACGAGCTGCATCACTACGAGGACCCGCGCGCGGCGTCCATCGAAGCCCTGAAGATCGTTCAGAAGGAACGTGGCTGGGTGCCGGACGGGGCGATCTACGCCATCGGCGAACTGATCGGCATTCCTGCCAGCGACGTTGAAGGTGTGGCGACGTTCTACAGCCAGATCTTCCGTCAGCCGGTCGGCCGCCACATTATTCGCGTCTGCAACAGCATGGTCTGCTTCATCGCCGGTCACGAATCGGTCGTCGAAGAGATCCAGAATTCGCTGGGCATCGCTCCAGGCCAGACCACGGCCGACGGGCGTTTCACCCTGCTGCCGGTCTGCTGCCTGGGCAACTGCGACAAAGCCCCGGCCGTGATGGTCGACGATGACACCTTTGGCGACGTGCAACCCGGCACTGTGGCCAAGATGCTGGAGGGTTACCCATGACCATCACTTCCTTCGGCCCTGCCAACCGCATTGCGCGTACGGCAGAAACCCATCCGCTGACCTGGCGTCTGCGCGATGACGGCGAGCCGGTATGGCTTGACGAGTATCAGGCCAAAGACGGTTATGCGGCCGCGCGCAAGGCGCTCACCCAGCAATCGCCTGACGACATCGTCCAGTCCGTGAAAGATTCCGGCCTTAAAGGGCGTGGCGGTGCAGGCTTCCCCACGGGTGTGAAGTGGGGCCTGATGCCCAAAGACGAATCCATGAACATCCGCTACCTGCTATGCAACGCGGATGAAATGGAGCCCAACACCTGGAAGGACCGGATGCTGATGGAGCAGCTGCCACACCTGTTGGTGGAAGGCATGCTGATCAGTGCTCGTGCACTGAAAGCCTACCGCGGTTACATCTTCCTGCGCGGCGAGTACGTCACGGCGGCAAAGCACCTTAACCGTGCCGTGGCAGAAGCCAAGGCAGCCGGTCTGCTGGGCAAGAACATTCTGGGCACCGGCTTTGATTTCGAGCTTTTCGTGCACACCGGCGCCGGGCGTTATATCTGCGGTGAAGAAACCGCACTGATCAACTCCCTGGAAGGCCGTCGCGCCAACCCGCGCTCCAAGCCGCCCTTCCCTGCCGCCGTTGGCGTGTGGGGCAAGCCGACCTGCGTGAACAACGTCGAGACGCTGTGCAACGTGCCAGCCATCGTTGGCAACGGTAATGACTGGTACAAATCCATCGCCCGCGAAGGCAGTGAAGACCACGGCACCAAGCTGATGGGGTTCTCCGGCAAGGTGAAAAACCCTGGCCTGTGGGAACTGCCCTTCGGCGTGCAAGCCCGTGAGTTGTTCGAAGACTACGCAGGCGGCATGCGTGACGGCTACAAGCTCAAGTGCTGGCAGCCAGGCGGTGCCGGTACAGGCTTCCTGCTGCCGGAACACCTCGAAGCGCAAATGTATGCCGGCGGCATCGCCAAGGTCGGCACACGGATGGGTACCGGGCTGGCCATGGCCGTTGACGACAAGGTCAACATGGTCTCACTGCTGCGCAACATGGAAGAGTTCTTCGCTCAGGAATCCTGCGGTTTCTGCACCCCCTGCCGTGACGGTTTGCCATGGAGCGTGAAGATTCTGCGCGCCCTGGAAAAAGGCCATGGTCAGGCGGGAGATATCGAAACCCTGCTGGGACTCGTGGGCTTCCTTGGCCCGGGCAAAACCTTCTGTGCTCACGCGCCGGGTGCCGTGGAGCCGTTGGGCAGTGCGATCAAATATTTCCGCCCGGAGTTCGAGGCCGGTATAGCGCCCACCAGCGCAGCCGTCCCGCCTCTGGCAAGACCGATCATCGTCGGCGCGTAACCGTTTGCAAGGCCGGGGGAATGCCTCCGGTCCACCGCGTGATGACGCCCTGAAGGCTGTTTAGAGTCGCGCGAATAACAAGATTCCATTAGCCACGCCCGCTGACACCGGGCCAACGAAGACCTTTGAACCATGGCCACTATCCACGTAGACGGCAAAGCGCTCGAAGTCGATGGGGCAGACAACCTGTTACAGGCATGTCTGTCGCTAGGCCTCGACATCCCGTATTTCTGCTGGCACCCCGCCCTTGGCAGCGTTGGCGCCTGTCGCCAATGTGCGGTCAAGCAGTACACCGACGAGAACGACACCCGTGGTCGTATCGTCATGTCCTGCATGACTCCAGCCACCGATAACACCTGGATTTCCATCGAAGATGAAGAATCCAAGGCCTTCCGGGCCAGTGTTGTCGAGTGGCTGATGACCAACCACCCCCACGACTGCCCGGTCTGTGAGGAAGGCGGTCATTGCCACCTGCAAGACATGACGGTAATGACCGGCCACAACGAGCGCCGTTATCGCTTCACCAAACGGACTCACCAGAATCAGGAACTCGGCCCGTTCATCGCTCACGAGATGAACCGCTGCATCGCCTGCTACCGCTGCGTGCGTTTCTATAAAGACTACGCGGGCGGCACCGACCTCGGCGTTTTCGGCGCCCACGACAACGTGTACTTCGGTCGCGTTGAAGACGGCGTTCTGGAAAGCGAGTTCTCCGGCAACCTCACCGAGGTCTGCCCGACCGGTGTGTTCACCGACAAGACTCACTCCGAGCGCTACAACCGTAAGTGGGACATGCAGTTCTCGCCGAGCATCTGCCATGGCTGCTCCAGCGGTTGCAACATCAGCCCGGGCGAGCGCTACGGTGAAATTCGCCGCATCGAGAACCGCTACAACGGTTCGGTGAACCAGTATTTCCTGTGTGACCGTGGCCGCTTCGGTTATGGCTACACCAACCGCGAAGACCGTCCGCGTCAACCGCATCTGGCCGATGGCAGCAAACTGAGCCTGGATCAGGCGCTGGACAAAGCGGCGGACTTGCTGCGCGGTCGCAATATCGTCGGCATCGGTTCGCCACGCGCCAGCCTGGAAAGCAACTACGCGTTGCGCGAGCTGGTCGGCGCAGAACACTTCTATTCGGGTATCGAAGCCTCCGAGCTGGAGCGCATCCGTCTGGTGGCCCAGGTGTTGAAAGACAGCCCGCTGCCAATCCCGACCCTGCGTGACATCGAAGACCACGATGCGATTTTTGTCCTTGGCGAAGACCTGACCCAGACCGCTGCACGTCTGGCGCTGGGCCTGCGTCAAGCCGTGAAAGGCAAGGCCGAAGACATGGCCGCCGCCATGAAAGTCCAGCCATGGCTCGACGCGGCAGTGAAGAACATCGGTCAGCACGAGCTGAACCCACTGTTCATCGCCAGCCTGGCCGAAACCAAACTGGATGATGTTGCCGAAGAATGCGTCCACGCAGCACCGGACGATCTGGCGCGTATCGGTTTCGCCGTCGCTCACGCGCTGGATGCCAGTGCGCCAGCCGTTCAAGGCCTTGAGCCTGAAGCCCTTGAACTGGCCCAACGTATTGCCGACGCCCTGCTGGCCGCCAAGCGCCCACTGATCATCGCCGGTACTTCGCTGGGTTCCAAAGCCCTGATCGAAGCCGCGGCCAACATTGCCAAAGCGCTGAAGCTGCGCGACAAGGCAGGCTCCATCAGCCTGATCGTGCCGGAAGCCAACAGCCTCGGCCTGGCCCAGCTGGGTGGCGACTCTGTCGATGCCGCGCTGCAAGCAGTAATCGACGGCAAGGCCGACGCCATTGTCGTGCTGGAAAACGATCTTTACACCCGCACCGATGCCGCCAAGGTCGATGCAGCTCTGAGCGCGGCGAAAGTCGTGATCGTGGCTGATCATCAGAAAACCCCGACCGGTGACCGTGCTCACTTGGTGCTGCCTGCTGCCAGCTTTGCTGAAGGCGACGGTACTCTGGTCAGCCAGGAAGGCCGTGCTCAGCGCTTCTTCCAGGTATTCGACCCGACTTATCTGGATGCCAGCATCCTGGTTCACGAAGGCTGGCGCTGGCTGCATGCCCTGCGTGCGACCCTGCTGAACAAGCCGGTGGACTGGACGTTGCTCGACCACGTGACGGCTGCCTGCGCGGCAAGCACTCCGCAACTGGCCGCCATCGTCAACGCCGCGCCGTCGGCTGCGTTCCGCATCAAAGGCTTGAAGCTGGCTCGCGAACCACTGCGCTACAGTGGCCGTACAGCCATGCGCGCCAACATCAGCGTGCATGAACCGCGTACCTCCCAGGACAACGACACCGCGTTCTCCTTCTCTATGGAAGGTTATTCGGGCTCGGTTGAACCACGTCAACAAGTGCCTTTCGCCTGGTCTCCGGGCTGGAACTCGCCACAAGCGTGGAACAAGTTCCAGGATGAAGTGGGCGGTCACTTGCGTGCCGGTGATCCGGGTACCCGTCTGATCGAAACCCAGGGCGATAACCTGAGCTGGTTCACCAGCGCACCTCGCGCCTTCTCCCCGGCTCAAGGGACATGGCAAGTGGTGCCGTTCTATCACCTGTTCGGCAGCGAAGAGAACTCTTCGAAAGCCGGCCCGGTTCAAGAACGCATTCCTGCCCCTTATGTTGCTCTGGCCAAATCGGAAGCCGATCGCCTGGGCGTCAACGAAGGTGCCTTGCTGTCGTTGAACGTTGCTGGTCAGACCCTGCGTCTGCCGCTGCGTATCAACGAAGAGCTGGGTGCAGGCCTGGTCGCGTTGCCAGCCGGTCTGGCCGGTATCCCGCCCGCGATTTTCGGCAAATCCGTTGACGGTCTGCAGGAGGCAGCGCAATGAGTTGGTTCACCCCTGATGTGATCGACGCAATCATTGCTGTCGTCAAGGCCATAGTTGTGCTGCTGGCCGTTGTGGTTTGCGGTGCACTGCTGAGCTTTGTGGAACGTCGTCTGCTGGGCTGGTGGCAGGACCGTTACGGTCCGAACCGCGTTGGCCCGTTCGGCATGTTCCAGATTGCTGCCGACATGCTGAAAATGTTCTTCAAGGAAGACTGGACTCCGCCGTTTGCCGACAAGGTGATCTTCACCCTGGCCCCGGTGGTTGCCATGAGCGCCCTGCTGATCGCGTTCTCGATTATCCCGATCACCCCTAGCTGGGGCGTGGCGGATCTGAACATCGGTCTGCTGTTCTTCTTCGCAATGGCCGGTCTTTCGGTGTACGCGGTGTTGTTCGCCGGTTGGTCGAGTAACAACAAGTTCGCCCTGCTCGGTGCTCTGCGTGCCTCGGCACAAACCGTGTCCTATGAAGTGTTCATGGGTCTGGCGTTGATGGGCATCGTGGTTCAGGTTGGCTCGTTCAACATGCGCGACATCGTTGAATATCAGGCACAGAACCTGTGGTTCATCATTCCGCAGTTCTTCGGCTTCTGTACCTTCTTCATTGCTGGCGTCGCCGTGACTCACCGTCACCCGTTCGACCAGCCGGAAGCGGAGCAGGAATTGGCTGACGGCTACCACATTGAATATGCAGGCATGAAGTGGGGCATGTTCTTCGTTGGCGAATACATCGGCATCATTCTGATCTCGGCGCTGCTGGTGACATTGTTCTTCGGTGGCTGGCACGGTCCGTTCGATATCCTGCCTTCGCTGTCGTTCTTCTGGTTCGCCATCAAGACTGCATTCTTCATCATGCTGTTCATCCTGCTGCGTGCATCCATCCCGCGCCCACGCTATGACCAGGTCATGGATTTCAGCTGGAAATTCTGTCTGCCGCTGACCCTGATCAATTTGCTGGTGACTGCTGCGGTTGTGCTGTTGAACACACCAGCCGGCTCGGTTCAGTGAGGATTTGACCCATGTTCAAATATATTGGCGACATCGTTAAGGGTACTGGTACCCAGTTGCGAAGCCTGGTGATGGTATTCGGTCACGGCTTCCGCAAACGCGACACCCTGCAATACCCGGAAGAAGCGGTGTACCTGCCGCCGCGCTATCGCGGTCGTATCGTGCTGACCCGCGACCCTGATGGTGAAGAACGCTGCGTAGCCTGCAACCTGTGCGCCGTGGCGTGCCCGGTTGGCTGTATCTCGCTGCAGAAAGCCGAAACCGATGACGGTCGTTGGTATCCCGAGTTCTTCCGCATCAACTTCTCGCGTTGCATTTTCTGCGGCCTGTGCGAAGAAGCCTGCCCGACCACTGCGATCCAGTTGACACCGGATTTCGAAATGGCCGAGTTCAAGCGTCAGGACCTGGTTTACGAGAAAGAAGATCTGCTGATCTCCGGACCCGGCAAGAACCCTGACTACAACTTCTATCGCGTCGCCGGTATGGCCGTCGCTGGCAAGCCCAAGGGCTCTGCGCAGAACGAAGCCGAACCGATCAACGTCAAGAGCTTGCTGCCTTAAGGAAGTAAAGATGGAATTCGCTTTCTATTTCGCATCCGGCATCGCTGTAGTGTCCACCCTGCGGGTGATCACCAACACGAACCCGGTGCACGCCCTGCTCTACCTGATCATTTCGCTGATCGCCGTGGCGATGACGTTCTTCAGCCTTGGCGCTCCGTTCGCCGGGGTACTGGAAGTTATCGCTTACGCGGGCGCGATCATGGTCCTGTTCGTTTTCGTGGTGATGATGCTCAACCTTGGCCCGGCCTCGGTTCAGCAGGAGCGCACCTGGCTGAAACCCGGTGTCTGGGTCGGCCCGGTGATTCTCGGTGCGCTGCTGTTGGCTGAACTGCTGTATGTGCTGTTCGCCAATCAGACAGGCGCCGCTATCGGTCACACTACCGTCGACGCCAAGGCAGTCGGCATCAGCCTGTTCGGGCCTTACCTGCTGGTGGTCGAGCTGGCCTCGATGCTTCTGCTGGCGGCAGCGGTGACGGCATTCCATCTGGGCCGCAACGAAGCGAAGGAGCCAAGCCAATGAATGCTATCCCTCTGGAGCACGGTCTGGCGGTTGCCGGAGTCCTGTTCGTTCTCGGCCTCGTAGGTCTGATGGTGCGCCGTAACATTCTTTTTGTGTTGATGAGCCTGGAGATCATGATGAACGCATCGGCTCTGGCGTTCGTCGTTGCCGGTAGCCGCTGGGCTCAGCCGGATGGACAAGTCATGTTCATCCTGGTGATCACCCTGGCTGCTGCCGAGGCCAGTATTGGCCTGGCGATCCTGATGCAGCTGTATCGCCGCTTCCACACGCTCGATATCGACGCTGCCAGTGAGATGCGCGGATGAACCTACTCTTTCTGACTTTCGTATTTCCCCTGATCGGTTTTCTGCTGCTGTCGTTCTCTCGTGGACGCATCTCGGAAAACCTCGCGGCACTGATCGGCGTTGGCTCTATTGGCCTGTCGGCCATTGTCACCGCCTGGGTCATCTGGCAATTCAACGTCGCACCGCCTGAAGGGGGTCATTACACCCAGGTGTTGTGGCGCTGGATGGCCGTGGACGGTTTCGAACCTAACTTCGCACTGTATCTGGACGGCCTGTCCGTAACGATGCTGGGCGTGGTGGTCGGCGTCGGTTTCCTGATTCACCTGTTCGCTTCCTGGTACATGCGTGGCGAAGCGGGTTACTCGCGCTTCTTCGCGTACACCAACCTGTTTATCGCCAGCATGCTGTTCTTGGTACTCGGCGATAACCTGTTGTTCCTGTACTTCGGTTGGGAAGGCGTAGGCCTGTGCAGCTATCTGTTGATCGGTTTCTACTACAGCAACCGCAACAACGGTAACGCCGCACTGAAAGCCTTTATCGTGACCCGTATCGGCGACGTGTTCATGGCCATCGGCCTGTTCATCCTGTTCCAGCAACTGGGTACGCTGAATATCCAGGAATTGCTGGTTCGTGCCCCTGAGCACTTCAAGGTCGGCGACTTCTGGATCGTGCTGGCAACTCTGCTGCTGCTGGGTGGCGCTGTCGGTAAATCCGCGCAACTGCCGCTGCAAACCTGGCTGGCCGATGCGATGGCCGGTCCGACTCCGGTTTCGGCACTGATCCACGCTGCAACCATGGTGACCGCCGGTGTTTACCTGATCGCCCGTACCCACGGCTTGTTCGCCCTGGCACCGGACATCCTGCATCTGGTAGGCATCGTCGGCGGTGTGACACTGGTTCTGGCCGGTTTCGCAGCACTGGTACAGACCGACATCAAACGTATCCTCGCCTACTCGACCATGAGCCAGATCGGCTACATGTTCCTGGCGCTGGGCGTCGGTGCCTGGGAAGGCGCGATCTTCCACCTGATGACTCACGCCTTCTTCAAGGCGCTGCTGTTCCTCGCATCCGGTGCGGTGATCGTTGCCTGCCACCACGAGCAGAACATTTTCAAGATGGGCGGCCTTTGGAAGAAACTGCCTCTGGCCTACGCCAGCTTCATCGTCGGCGGCTCGGCCCTTGCGGCCCTGCCATTGTTGACGGCGGGTTTCTACTCCAAGGACGAAATTCTCTGGGAAGCGTTCGCCAGCGGCAACAATGGTCTGCTGTACGCCGGTCTGGTCGGCGCATTCATGACTTCGCTGTACACCTTCCGCCTGATCTTCATCACCTTCCACGGTGAAGCGAAAACGGAAGCGCACGCAGGTCACGGTATCGCTCACTGGTTGCCGTTGAGTGTGCTGATCGTGCTGTCGACCTTCGTCGGCGCGCTGATCACCCCACCGCTGGCGGGTGTACTGCCGCAAAGCGTCGGCCACGCCGGTGGCGATGCCAAGCACAGTCTGGAAATCGCTTCAGGCGCTATCGCGCTGGCCGGCATCCTGCTCGCAGCCTTGCTGTTCCTGGGCAAGCGCCGCTTGGTCACTTCCATCGCCAACAGCGCACCCGGCCGTTTCCTGTCGGCCTGGTGGTTCGCGGCATGGGGTTTCGATTGGGTGTACGACAAGCTGTTCGTCAAGCCGTATCTGGCTATCTGCCAGTTGCTGCGTAGCGACCCACTGGACCACACCATTGGTTTGATCCCACGTCTGGTCAAGGCAGGTCATGGCAGCATGACCCGTACCGAAACCGGTCAACTGCGCTGGTATGCCGCTTCGATCGCTATAGGTGCCGTACTGGTACTCGGCGCCGTCGTTGTGGTTGCGGTCTGACATGAACCTTGCGAATTTGCGAAAGGAATTGAGCCCGTCATGATTCTGCCTTGGCTAATCCTGATCCCCTTTATCGGTGGCCTGCTGTGCTGGCAAGGTGAGCGCTTCGGCCCTACCCTGCCACGCTGGATCGCGCTGCTGACCATGTCCCTCGAACTGGCCCTGGGCCTCTGGTTGTGGAGTACTGGCAACTACAGTTACGCACCAGCTCCCGGCGTCGACCCAACCTGGGCCATCGAATTCAAGCACTTGTGGATTGCCCGCTTCGGCATCAGCGTCCACCTTGCCCTTGATGGTCTTTCGTTGCTGATGATTCTGCTGACCGGCCTGCTCGGTGTGCTGTCGGTGTTGTGTTCGTGGAAAGAGATCCAGCGTAACGTTGGTTTCTTCCACCTCAACCTGATGTGGATCCTCGGTGGCGTGATTGGCGTGTTCCTGGCCATCGACCTGTTCATGTTCTTCTTTTTCTGGGAAATGATGCTGGTGCCGATGTATTTCCTCATCGCGCTCTGGGGTCACAGCTCGGCGGACGGCAAGAAGACACGCATCTACGCCGCGACCAAGTTCTTCATCTTCACTCAGGCCAGCGGCCTGATCATGTTGGTGGCGATCCTCGGTCTGGTACTGGTCAACTTCAATCAGACCGGAGTGATCACGTTCGATTACGCCACGCTGTTGAAGACGCAACTGGCACCGGGCACCGAATACATCCTGATGCTGGGTTTCTTCATTGCCTTCGCGGTGAAGCTGCCAGTGGTGCCATTCCACTCGTGGCTGCCGGATGCTCACGCCCAGGCACCAACAGCGGGTTCGGTCGATCTGGCGGGTATCCTGCTGAAAACCGCCGCGTATGGCCTGCTGCGCTTTGCTCTACCGCTGTTCCCGAACGCCTCTGCCGAGTTCGCGCCTATCGCGATGATTCTGGGCCTGATCGGTATTTTCTACGGTGCCTTCCTGGCGTTCGCGCAGACCGACATCAAACGTCTGATCGCCTTCTCCAGCGTCTCGCACATGGGCTTCGTGCTGATCGGTATCTACTCCGGTAGCCAGCAAGCGCTGCAAGGCGTCGTGATTCAGATGCTTGCTCACGGCCTTTCTGCTGCTGCGCTGTTTATCCTCAGTGGTCAGCTGTACGAGCGCCTGCATACGCGTGACATGCGTGAAATGGGTGGTTTGTGGTCGCGTATCGCCTACTTGCCAGCGATCAGCCTGTTCTTCGCGGCCGCCTCTCTGGGTCTGCCGGGTACCGGTAACTTTGTGGGTGAGTTCCTGATCCTGCTGGGCAGCTTTGTCAGTGCGCCATGGATCACCGCAATTGCCACGTCCGGTCTGGTGTTTGGCTCTGTCTACTCGCTGATCATGATTCATCGCGCCTACTTCGGCCCGTCCAAATCCGACGAGCCGCTCAAGGGTATGGATGGACGAGAAATGATCATGGTGCTCGGCCTGGCCGTATTGCTGGTACTGGTCGGGGTTTACCCGCAACCATTCCTCGATACGTCGGCAGCGACCATGCACGGCGTGCAGCAATGGCTCGGCACTGCCTTCACTCAACTCGCTTCGGCCCGGTAAGAGCGCTATGGACCTGACGATTCAACACTTTATTGCGCTTGCCCCACTGCTGATTACCAGCCTTACCATTGTTGTGGTGATGCTGGCGATCGCATGGCGCCGCAATCACTCACAAACCTTCCTGCTCAGCGTGGCGGGGCTTAACCTGGCCCTGCTGTCGATCTACCCGGCACTGAAAGTCGCTCCGCTGGTAGTGACGCCTCTGCTGCAGATCGACAGCTTCGCTTGCCTTTACATGGCGCTGATCCTGGCGTCGACTCTGGCTTGTGTGACCATGGCTCACGCCTATCTCGGCGACGGTAAAGCGGGCTACCCCGGCAATCGTGAAGAACTTTACCTGTTGATCCTGCTGGCGGCAGCTGGCGGTCTGGTACTGGTCAGCGCGCAACACCTGGCAGGCCTGTTCATCGGTCTGGAGCTGTTGTCGGTGCCAGTGTACGGGCTTGTTGCCTACGCGTTCTTCAACAAGCGCTCGCTGGAAGCCGGTATCAAGTACATGGTGCTCTCGGCAGCCGGTTCGGCGTTCCTGCTGTTCGGCATGGCGCTGTTGTACGCCGAAGCGGGCTCGCTGAGCTTTGATGGCATCGGCAAGGCGCTGGCTGCAAGCGGCCTGCCTAGCCCGATTGCCAGCCTGGGTCTGGGCATGATGCTGGTAGGTTTGGCGTTCAAACTGTCGCTGGTACCTTTCCACCTGTGGACCCCGGACGTCTACGAGGGCGCCCCTGCCCCGGTAGCGGCTTTCCTGGCCACCGCCAGCAAGGTTGCGGTGTTCGCGGTGCTGGTGCGGCTGTTCCAGATTTCCCCGGCAGCCAGCAGCGGCATACTGCATGACGTACTGGCGGTCATCGCCGTTGCGTCGATCATCGTCGGCAACCTGCTGGCTTTGATGCAGAACAACTTGAAGCGTCTGCTGGGTTACTCGTCCATCGCGCACTTCGGCTACCTGATGATCGCCCTGGTGGCGACCAAAGGCATGGCGGTTGAGGCTATCGGCGTGTATCTGGTCACCTATGTACTGACCAGCCTTGGCAGCTTCGGTGTAATCACCATGATGTCGTCGCCGTACAGTGGCCGTGATACCGATGCGATGTTCGAGTACCGCGGTCTGTTCTGGCGTCGCCCGTACCTCACAGCGGTGATGACCCTGATGATGCTGTCCCTGGCGGGTATCCCGCTGACGGCTGGCTTCATCGGCAAGTTCTACATCATCGCGACCGGCGTTGAGTCGAAGCTCTGGTGGTTGCTCGGTGCACTGATTATCGGTAGCGCCATCGGCGTCTTCTACTACCTGCGCGTGATGGTGACCCTGTACCTGGTGGACTCCAAGCTGCCACGCCACGACGCTGCCTTCAACTGGGCGCAACGTACCGGCGGCGTGATGCTGCTGGCCATCGCCATTCTGACCTTCGTACTGGGTGTCTATCCGCAGCCTCTGCTGGACTTGGTCAAGCATGCAGGTCTGATGGGCTGATCTCTCAAGGATCAGGCATGACGGGACGCATAAAAAAACCTGCTCGATTGAGCAGGTTTTTTTTTCGCCAGGAGAATCTCAACCCGGCAAACGTACCGTCTTCTTGGCGCTGACGAACAGGCCCCAGGTAGACATGAACAGCGCAGCGACCATCGGCCCGATCACGAAACCATTCAGGCCGAATACCGACATGCCGCCCAGGGTGGAGATCAGAATCAGGTAGTCAGGCATCTTGGTATCTTTGCCGACCAGAATAGGTCGCAGCACGTTGTCGACCAGTCCAATCACGAACACGCCGAACAGCGCGAGCACTACGCCCTGCCAGATCATCCCGCTCAACAGGAAGTAAACCGCCACCGGTGCCCAGACAATCCCCGCCCCCACGGCTGGCAGCAGCGACAGAAATGCCATGATGACCGCCCAGAGCAGAGCGCTGGGAATGTCGAGACACCAGAAGATGAATCCACCGAGAGCACCCTGGGTGATCGCGACGACGACGTTGCCTTTGACGGTGGCACGCACGACGCGCGTGAACTTCAGTTGCAGGCGACGCTTCTGGGGTTCAGCCAGAGGCACAGCAATACGCATCTTGCGCACCAGTTCCTGACCATCACGCAGAAAGAAGAACAACAGGTACAACATGATGAAAAAGCCCACGACAAAGTCGAAGGTGCCCTGACCGAAGCTGAATGCCTGCGTCGCCAGGTACTGACTGCCCTGCATCGCGCCTTTGGCGATCTTGTCGCGCAGACCATCGAGATCGCCCATGCCCAGTCTGTCTAGCCAGCCCTGAACGTAATGCGGTAACAAGCCTTTGAACTCGGCCAGATAGCTGGCGATATCGAGTTGCCCGCTTTCGACGTTCTTGTAGAGCGTGGCACCTTCCTGAACCAGCAAGGCACTGATGACAATGACCGGTAAAATCGCGATCACCAGACAGATCATCAAGGTGCAAAGCGACGTCAGATTTCGCTGCCAGCCAAATTTCAGCAGCAAGCGACGCTGTACCGGCGCGAAGATGATGCCGAGGATCACCGCCCAGAACACCGCGCCGTAGAACGGCAGCAGGATCCATATGAACGCGATGGTCACCAGCACCAACAGCAGGATCAGGGTTTTGTATTGCAACGTGGTTTCGTTCATGTCCTTTCCATGTCAGTAGGCAAGCAACTCGCTTGACCTGATCCTTAGTCAGCCAATCAACGGACGAGTGCCATCATTCTGCTTGGCTTGCAGAGGAAGGCTCTGGAAAGGGAAGTACAGCAGAGAATGCGTCTTGCCGTAGGGTTTGCAGGAAATCGCACAGTGTCGCTACACCGCGCTGTCTGACGGCAGACATTTGATCTGTAATAGCTGCCGAAGGCGGCGATAGCGGTGTGTCAGGATAAATGCTTCGCAGCCTTCGGTGGCGCTCATCAAACATGAAATAACTGTCTGAGTTTAAATGCTTATTCTGTGCAATGAGCTTGCTCGCGATAGCGTCAGGTCAGACGCTATCCTCTTAACAGATCGACCGCTATCGCGAGCAAGCTCACTCCTACAGGATCCCTGTTTATTACGCGACAACGCGGCGCGTCGGACGACGAGGGCGCTCCCGCAGGTCAACCATTCGTAGCGCACTTCTCACGCGAGTTAAACCCGGAACTGCCCAACCAATGCACCAAGGCGCTGACCAAGATCATTCAGGCTGCGGGAGGTCTGCGCGCTTTGCCGGGTTTCGTCGGCAACCGTATCAACGGCGGAAGCAATCTGATGCACGCTGCGGTTGATTTCCTCGGCAACTGCCGTTTGCTCTTCAGCGGCGCTGGCGATCTGCGCGTTCATGGTGTTGATGGTTGTGATCAGCTCGCCGATGGCATCCAGTGAAGACCCCGCCTGATTGGCCTGCACGGAGGTACCATCGCCAGCTTCGCTGGAGCGACGCATGGCATCGACAGCGGTCTGTGTACCCTTCTGCAAGCGGTCAATCATGCCCTGGATTTCCTGGGTGCTCTGCTGGGTACGACTCGCCAGCGCCCGCACTTCATCGGCTACCACCGCAAAACCACGACCCGCCTCCCCTGCACGTGCAGCCTCAATGGCGGCGTTGAGGGCCAACAGGTTGGTCTGCTCAGCGATGGAGCGAATCACCCCGAGTACGCTCACAATCGAAGACACGTCTTTCTGGAGGCTATCCAGGGACGAGCCACTGTTACGAATATCTTCAACCAGCGCGTGAATCAGTTTGATGCTGCCATCGACGACGCGTTTCGCCGACTGGCCCTCCTCGTCGGTCTTCTGTGCGGCGACCGAAGCACCTTGGGCACTTTTCGCCACTTCCTGAGCGGCAGCGGACATTTCGTTGATCGCGGTGGCAACCTGATCCGTCTCGTGACGCTGGCGCTCCATGGCTTGCTCTGAGCGTTGCGCCTGGCTCGATACTTCGCCGACCAGACCGGTCAATTGTCCGGTCATGCCGGATATCTGGCTGACGAGACCATGGATCTTGTCGACGAAGCGGTTAAAGGAGCTGGCCAGCTCGCCCAGCTCATCCTGACTGGTCACGGCCAGACGGCGGGTCAAATCCCCTTCGCCTGCGGCAATGTCATCGAGGTTGTTTTTCATCAAACGCAGCGGGCGCAGCAGGGTTCCGGCCAGCACAACGCCGATGATGCTGATGATGACAAGAACCAGCAGTGCAACGCCGATAATACTTAGCAACATTTTCTGCAGCCGGGCGTCAACGTCCTGCTCGACCAGTGCAACCTCAGCGTCGATGCCATCAAGATTGACCGATGAGCCGAACGCCAGGTCCCATTTGGGCAAATATTCGGTATAGCCCAGCTTGGGCAGCAACTCGGTTTTGCCGGGCAGGGGTGAAGAGTAGAGAAGATAGTGCGTACCGGCTTTAGCTACCGCCACCAGCTCATTGTTGACATATACGCCGTTCGGATCGCGAGCTTCTTTGAAGCTCTTCCCGACGCCATCTGGGCTGTTTGCCTTGAACAAGCGTATCGATTGCGAATCGTAGCCAAAGAAATAGCCGTCTTTGCCGTAGGAAATGCCGGAAAGCAATTTTATCGCCTGTGCCCGGGCAGCTTCATCGCCAGCCGGCGAGGCATCGTAGATCGGTTTGATAGCGGTCATGCCGATGGCGACATAGTTTTGCAGCGTAGCCTTGGCTTCATTCAGCAGCCGTTCGCGAGTTTCGCTGACCTCGCGTTTTGCCTGGTCGTGCAACATGAGAATTGTTGTCACGCTGATGATCAACGCGAATATCAGCACTGGCAGGATCGCCAGTGAAAGTACTTTGGCTTTCAGGCTAATGCGCATAGGACCCCAAGCATCAATTTGTTGTTTTTAAATTTTGATCTTGGGCTTGTATCGGCAATATGGCCGAAAGGTTGAGAGATTTCGGAGTTACTCGTAAGTAACGCCCATATTGAACGCAGGAATATTGAGCGGTAGTTGCCAAGTTAATGACATGCTTAATCGCTTACTGAGCAAGTCAATCGATCGCTGAACGATCAGGCAGATCAATACGTACTCGAAGCCCACCTGACTGGCTGGCTTCAAGTTGCAGATGACCGCCCCACACCTGAACGATATCGCGCACGATACCGAGGCCCAGTCCATGACCGGTGATTTGCTCATCCAGACGCGCACCACGGCTGAAGACTTCCTCGCGCATGGCTTCAGGGATACCGGGGCCGTCGTCTTCGATCACAATACTGAAGCTCGCTTCCTGCCGACTAATCGTCAGCAGTACTTCGCTGTCCGCCCATTTGCAGGCGTTATCCAGCAAGTTGCCCAGCAGTTCCAGAATATCCTCACGATCCCAAGGTAAAGACAGGCCTGGCTTGACTTGCATCTCTAGGTTGAGGTGCTCGCCATGGATCATGCGCAAAGTGGCGAACAGTCCGCTCAACTCTGCATCACAATCAAAATGCGCACCGGGCAACGCATCGCCGGATAGCCGCGCACGATTGAGCTCACGGGCAAGGCGTTGCTGAATCTGCTCCAGTTGCTCATGCAGAATATTACGCAGGGCGGGATGGGCATCGAATTGGGGGCTGGCTATGGCGCTGAACAGGACTGCCAGTGGCGTTTTCAACGCATGACCCAGGTTACCGAGAGCGTTGCGCGAGCGTCTCAGGCTGTCTTCGGTGTGTTCCAGCAAATGGTTGATTTGCGAGACAAGAGGTTCGAGCTCTACGGGTACCTCTTCATCCAGCTGGGAACGCTTACCTTGCTGGAGCTGAACAAGCTGTTCACGAGCCCGGTCCAGTGGACGCAAGGCACGACGTACCGTCACACGCTGCAGAGCCAGAATCAGCAGGAGAGCGGCAAGCCCCAATCCGAGGCCAATCTGTTGCACACGAAGAAAGCTCGCCCTGACCGGTGTGTAGTCCTGGGCGACGGTAATTGAGATGTCCTGACCGAATTTTCGGTAATCGGCCTTGTGCAGTAGCAAGGACTGCCCTGTCTGGCCTAACTCGTAGCTGGCATGTAACCCGCTTGAACCTGGATCAGGAATCTCCAGATCCCATAATGATCGGGAGCGCCAGTGCCCTTCAGGGAAATCAATTCGAAAATAGTGCCCGGAATAAGGCCGTTGATAGGCAGGCGACAGTCGGTGCTCATCCAGCTGCACGCCATTTTGGCCGCGTACCAAGGCAACCAGCAGGCTCTCGCTCTCGTTGCGCAGTCCGGCTTCCAGGTAGCGCTGCAAACCTAACTCAAACAGCCATAGGCTGGTTTGGGCCAACACCACGCACACCAGAACCATCACGCTGATAAGCCCCATGCTCAGGCGACGCTGAATAGACTTCAAGCAGCAGGCTCCCCGCCAAAACGATAGCCTTGACCGCGTCGGGTTTCGACCACGGCTTTCCCGAGCTTGCGTCTGAGGTGATTCACATGCACTTCAATGACGTTGGAATCACGCTCGTTTTCACCGTCATACAGGTGCTCAGCCAGATGGCTTTTTGAAAGAATCTGCTCCGGGTGCAGCATGAAGTAACGCAGCAACCGGAATTCGGCGGAAGTCAGCTGAATATCTACACCGCCCTGGTTAACGCATTGACGCCCTTCGTCCAGATGCAAACCAGCGGATTCAAGACGAGGCTGATTGGCCAGTCCTTTGGAGCGACGCAATAACGCCTGAATACGCAGCTGTAACTCTTCCGGATGAAAAGGTTTGGTCAGGTAGTCGTCGGCACCGGCCTTGAGCCCTTCTATACGTTCAGACCAGGAACCTCGGGCCGTCAGTACAAGAACCGGCGTTGCCAGACCTGCGGAGCGCCATTGCTCAAGCACCTCCAGACCGGGAAGCCCTGGCAGGCCGAGGTCGAGAATGATCAAATCGTAAGGCTCGGTTACGCCTTGGTGAACCGCGTCACGCCCGTCCGCAAGCCAGTCAACGGCATAGCCCTGTCTGCCCAGACCGGAAAGCAGCTCATCTGCCAGCGGGACATGGTCCTCTACCAATAACAGGCGCATCAGTCTTCCTCATCCTTCAATAGTCGACTGTCCCGAGCGTTATATTTCAGCTCGCGGACGACCCCTTCCGAGGTCAGAATCTCAAACTCATAAACATACACGCCATGTTTCTCTTCAAGTTCTGCCTCTAATAACTTGGCACCCGGGTGCCGGGCCATGGCCATTTCCATCAACTGCTCAAGCGGAAGAATAGTGCCCTTCTGACGCAAACTCAGCGCTTCATCCTGATCCAGGTCTCTCGCTTGCACAGAGATGCAGACCAGCACAAGGCAAATAAGAGTGCCACGACGCTTAGGTAACTTCATTATCGGTCCTGATGATTTTTGAGCACCTTCCCGGTTGCAGCATCGATATCTACGTCCCAGTGGATACCTTGAGTGTCGGTAAGCTCAACCTGATAAACATGCTTGCCGTATTTTTCATCAAGCTCGGCGTCATTGATCGTCGCGCCAGGATGTTTGGCCAAGGCTGCCCCGTTGAGCTGCTCCGCGCTTTGAATGCTGCCGGCGGCGCGCAATGTAGCAGCTTCGTCGGGGGAAATGTCGCGAGCGCTGACTGCACCGCTGGTAAATACCAGAAGGGCAGAGACAAAAAGCGCAGTCAGAGTTTTCACTATCAGGCTCCGTTGAGAATGTTTATTCCTATCTACTTAGGATAAACGTCCCAACTTAATTCAACCTGAATCGATCTGGCTAGATGCCATCAGTACGGATGAACGACCGGGTTTTAGCGCATAGCCCAAACCAATGCTGATAAACTCTTGGCCTGCATGCGTCGCTGCGACGATCGCCATTTTTTAGAGTTGAACATTTTGGAAATTTTTAAAGAGTTTACGTTCGAGTCAGCCCACTTCCTTCCTCACGTTCCCGAGGGCCATAAATGCGGACGGCTGCATGGCCACTCCTTCCGTATCGCTATTCATCTGGAAGGTGAAGTCGATCCGCACATCGGCTGGATCCGGGACTTCTCTGAAATCAAGGCGATATTCAAACCGCTTTATGAGCGCCTTGATCACCACTACTTGAATGACATACCCGGGCTTGAAAACCCAACCAGCGAAAACCTCGCCAAATGGATCTTTGCCGAGCTCAAGCCGCTGTTGCCAGAGCTGTCTGCTATTCGGATTCACGAGACGTGCACCAGCGGTTGCATATACCGCGGTGAATAATCGCTGGTACTGAGAAAGCCCTCCTTGTCCACAAGGGGGGCTTTTTTGTGGCTAAGGGAATGCCGTGTATAGCAACAATGCAGAGCGCCGTGGGATCGGATTTTATCCGGGAAGGCGATATCTCCTCGTAGGAGCGGCTTTAGCCGCGAGCCGCATTTACCCAAAGATCAGCGCTGGGACAGATGCCGCCCTCCTGAATAAATTCGGTCCTACCGAGGTTGGCATGGGCATTGGACCGGTAGGAGCGAACTTGTTCGCGAGGGGGATGGTGCATCCGCGGCCTGTATATCGCCTGATAGACAGTCCTCCCGAATAAATTCGGTCCTACCGGGGCTGGCATGGGCATTGGACCGGTAGGAGCGAACTTGTTCGCGGGGGGCGGTGCATACGCAGCCTGTGTATCGCCTGAAATGCAGCCCTCCCGAATGAATTCGGTCCTACCAAGGTTGGCCAGAGCGCGCGCATATCCCGTTAAATTTTTCAGGCACACAAACAAAACCCCTGAACGCGTGAGCGATCAGGGGTTCTGGAATTTAATCTTGACGATGACCTACTCTCACATGGGGAAACCCCACACTACCATCGGCGATACATCGTTTCACTACTGAGTTCGGGATGGGATCAGGTGGTTCCAATGCT